>NZ_VPDJ01000011.1:0-131545 GCF_013417755.1 Acinetobacter sp. YH12231 | reverse complement strand
AGGATCAGAAAGCTTGTTTGAATCGATGTATTTCATCCGCAGATTATGCACGAATGCTAAGAAATCCGGAGTGCAAATATTAACCAAAAAGAAGATCGTTTTTTGATTTATGAAAGAGATCTAATATAAAATCGATTTGTTATTAAATAATACTATTTTAAATAAAAATCATGGATTTGATTTATATATAAATTCACCTTTATTTTAATCGTGTAATTTTATTTAAAATATATTTTTATTTTAAACTAAATATTGGAACGATATTTGCTAACTATAAATAGAAAATTGCATTTATGCAGAATAATTTTATTTTTTTATAAATTAGATCAAATTTTAATATTTTAGGTGGAATGAAATGATGCAAAAGAAAAGCTTTGTAACCCGTTTAAAAAAGATGGCACTGATATTTAGCGCAGCAGGTCTCTGTGGTGCAGGCTTGATAACTCAGCTACACGCCGCAGATAAAGCAGCCTTTGTATACATTGGCCCAACTAGTGATCATGGATGGACCTATTCACATGATCAGGGGCGCATTAAAGCTCAAAAGGCATTAGCTGGAAAATATACAACCACACATATTGAAAATGTCCCTGAAACCGCCGATGCCGAACGTGTAATCCGAAATTTAGCGCAACAGGGCAATAAAGTTATTTTTGGGACGTCTTTTGGTTATATGAACCAAATGGAAAAAGTGGCAAAACAATTTCCAAATACCGTCTTTATGCATGCGACAGGTTATAAACAAGGCAAAAATCTTGGGGTTTATGACGTACGTACTTATGAAGGTGCATACATGCTCGGTGTTGTCGCAGGACAGCAAACGAAAAGCAACATCTTAGGTGTCGTTGGTTCATTTCCAATTCCAGAAGTTATACGCAATATCAATGCTTACACACGTGGTGCACAAAGCGTCAATCCTAAAATTAAAACCAAAGTGATTTGGGTCAATTCATGGTTTAACCCAGGCAAAGAACGTGATGCAGCTTTAGCACTGATTTCTCAAAAAGCAGATGTGTTGATGCAAAACACCGATTCTCCAGCCGTGGTGCAAGCAGCACAACAAAAAGGCGTATATGCCTTTGGTTGGGACTCAGATATGAGCAAGTTTGGACCTAAAGCTCAATTGGCGGCTTCAGTGTTGCACTGGGAAAAAATCTATACCCCAGTCATGCAGCAAGTTGCAAATAAAACATGGAAACCAAGTGCAATCTGGTACGGCGTGAAACAAGATGCGGTCAAAATTGAAGCCTTTGCACCATTTTTAGCACCTGCCGTTAAGCAAAAAGCCTTAGGCGTACAAACCGCAATTCAAACTGGAAAATTACATCCATTTGCAGGCCCTGTATATAAACAAGATGGCAGTTTAGCGCTCGCTCAAGGTAAAAACATGAGTGATGCTGATCTCAACAAAATGAATTATTACGTGAAAGGCGTAGAAGGGGTTTTACCTAAATAATTTTGAAACATACAAGCTGTGACCAAAAGTGCATCTCACTTTTGGTCTTATATATTTACGTTGAAGAGAGCTTAAGTTATGAATGCATTTCAACAAGAACCTGCAAACCCATTCGATCGAACTGAGCATAAAAATGTCATTCCTCGTCTTGAGCTCATTAATATTTGTAAGAGCTATAACTCACTCAAAGCCAATCATCAAATTCATTTAACGGTTCAGCCCGGTGCCATCCACGCCATTTTGGGAGAAAACGGTGCGGGTAAAAGTACTTTGATGAAAATCATATATGGGGCAACACGTGCAGATGAAGGCCAAGTCATTTGGAATGGCAAAGAGGTCAATATTGATAGCCCATCAGCCGCAAGAAAGCTGGGTATTGGTATGGTATATCAGCATTTTTCACTATTTGAAACCTTAACCGTTGCTGAAAATATTCTGTTGGGACTCGACGAAAAAGTAGATTTAAAACAATTGCATGAACGTATCGTTGCCGTGTCTGAACAATATGGATTACGTGTAGACCCACGTCGTGAAGCCTTTTCTTTGTCAGTGGGTGAGCGTCAACGCGTCGAAATTATTCGCTGTTTATTACAAAATCCATCCTTAATCATTTTAGATGAGCCGACATCGGTACTTACACCTCAGGCGGTCAAGCAATTATTTAAAACCTTGAAATTACTGGCTTCTCAGGGCGTATCTATTTTATATATCAGTCATAAATTACATGAAATTAAAGAACTTTGTGATGAAGCGACGATCTTAAGAAACGGTCTGGTGACAGGACATGTCTATCCAAAAGATCAGTCAACCAGTGACTTAGCGCGTTTAATGATTGGTCGAGATTTGCCAACTTACCAACATGTGGATTTTTCTGGTCAAAAACAACAGCTTTTCTCTGTTGATGATTTGAATTACGAATCTGAAGATCCATTTGGGGTGTCGCTCAAACATATCCAACTGGATTTGTATGGTGGTGAAATTTTAGGAATTGCAGGTATTTCGGGCAATGGCCAAGCGGAACTGCTGTCTTTACTTTCAGGTGAGCAAGTTTCAGTAAAAGGCAGCATTGTTTTTCAAGGTGTCGATATTTCACTGCAAAGTGCAGGACTGCGCCGTGATCAAGGGTTGGGCTTTGTACCTGAAGAGCGTTTGGGACGAGGTGCTGTTCCAAATATGACGCTGTCACAAAACGGTTTATTAACCGCTTTTCGTAAAGAATTAAGCGATTGGGGTCTAATCAATTTTACAAAAATGCGCGCCTTTGCAGAGCAGTGTATTGAAAAATTTGGCATCAAAGCCTCAGGTGCTGATGCTGAAGCTCGATCACTTTCGGGCGGGAATTTACAGAAATTCATTGTCGGACGTGAAATTCTACAAAACCCCAAAGTGCTGATTGTATCGCAACCAACATGGGGCGTTGATGTAGGCGCAGCAATGTTTATTCGACAAACCCTGATCGATCTATCACGACAAGGGGTTGCAATATTGGTGATCTCTGAAGAATTAGAAGAACTGTTTGAGATAAGTGACAGAATTTGCGTACTTGCCGCAGGGCAGCTGTCAAAACCGATGAAAACCACGGATACCAATGCCGAGCAAATCGGTCTATTGATGTCGGGTATTTCCAATACTTCAAACTCTACAGAAATGTCCCTGAATCAGGCACATACCTAGCAATGAAAGGATAAATCCATGCATTTATTAGAACCTAGAGAGCATCCCTCTCAAATGATGAAATGGCTGTCTCCGATTAGTGCGCTTTTGGCAATGTTGGTGGTGGGCAGTCTGTTATTTTTAGCCTTAGGTGTTGATCCGCTCAATGCGCTGTATATCTTTTTTATCGAGCCTTTAACCTCGATCTATAGCTTAAGTGAACTTGCGATAAAAGCTTCACCCCTGATTTTAATTGCGTTGGGTTTAGCCATTGGTTTTCGTGCCAAATTATTCAACATCGGGGCCGAAGGTCAGCTGATCATGGGCGCTATTTTTGGTGGTGGTATCGCAATTTTATTTCACGAACAAATGGGCTGGTGGATATTACCGCTCATGGTGCTGATAGGGGCAATTGGTGGCGCATTGTGGGGACTCATTCCGGCATTACTCAAAACGCACTTTAATGCTGAAGAAACCCTGACGACGCTCATGATGAATTATGTGGCCTTATTTATTCTTTTATATCTGGTCAATGGGCCGTGGCGTGATCCTGATGGCATGAATTTTCCTCAATCGGTCATGTTTAGTGAGTCAGCGACATTGCCCTTAATTTGGGAAGGGACTCGAGTCAACGCATCTATTTTCATCACGATCATTGCTGTGGTGATATTTTGGATTTTTATTCGTAAAAGTTTAACTGCTTACAAACTTGAAGTAAGTGGGCAAGCACCATTGGCCGCGAAATATGCAGGATTTTCATCTAAAAAGGCCATTTGGCTCAGCTTAGGTTTATCAGGATTGATGGCGGGGATTGCAGGCATCTGTGAAGTTGCAGGGCCTATTGGACAGTTAAATCCAAACATTTCTCCGGGCTATGGTTATGCAGCCATTATTGTGGCGTATTTAGGTCGTTTAAACCCAATTGGAATCGTTCTTTCAGGTTTATTGATGGCACTGATTTATTTGGGTGGGGAAATGGCACAAATGCAGCTGCAACTTCCGGTTGCGATTACAGGTATCTTCCAAGGCTTATTGTTATTTTTCCTTTTAGCTTCAGATGCCTTGATTGAAAACCGCTATCGTTTTGCACCGAAAAAAAATAAAACGCTGACAGATCGTCAAGCGACTACGGCTTAGATTGAGGAGAAATGTATGAGCATTGAAATTACAGCCATTTTAGCTGGCACGATCGCCGCAGCAACGCCACTCATTTTTGCAGGTCTTGGTGAATTAGTCGCAGAACGGACAGGGGTCATTAACCTCGGTGTAGAAGGCATGATGTTGGTTGGTGCCATTGCTGGCTTTGCCTTCGCTGCACAATATGATGCGAGTGTGGCAAGTGCCTTAATGGTCGGTGGACTTGCAGGCACAATGATGGCACTGATTTTTGCATTTTTTACCCTCTCCTTAAGTACCAACCAATCCGCTTGCGGGTTAGCACTCACAATTTTCGGTATCGGAATTTCAGCATTTATAGGACAAAACTACGTGAGTATGGCATTGCCCGGCTTGCAGGGTTTAGACATCCCACTTTTAAGTGAAATACCTGTCTTAGGGCCTATTTTATTTCAGCATAACTATGTTGTGTATTTGTCCATGTTGGCGTTTGTGATTATTTGGTGGGTACTCACAAAAACTCGCCTTGGTCTGCTACTAAAAGCAGTGGGCGAGTCACCAGAAAGTGCGCATGCTATGGGCTATAACGTCTTAGCGATTCGCTACTGTGCGGTTCTTTTTGGTGGTGCTATGGCTGGAGTAGGTGGCGCATTTTTATCGACAGTCTATACCCCGATGTGGATTGAGAACATGGTGGCAGGTCGTGGTTGGATTGCGATTGCATTGGTGGTCTTTGCAACATGGAAACCTACCCGTTTAATGCTCGGAGCTTATCTATTTGGTGGCGTTACGATCCTTCAGTTCCATGCCCAAGCATTAGGTTTAAATGTGCCGAATGAATCGCTTTCTGCACTTCCATATGTGGCAACGATTGTGGTTTTAGTGCTGATTTCTCGTAATAAAAAACATCTAAAACTGAATTTACCAGCTTCACTTGGGAAAACCTTCAGCCCTTAATTTTGGCCAATAACACAATGTTCAAAGGAGCAAACGAATGAAATTACTGAGTGCAGGCCATGTATTAACTATGAATTCGTCCTTAGACTATATTCAAGATGGGGCAGTATTAGTCAAAGGCCAAGTGATACAAGCAATTGGCAAGAGAGAAGAGCTTTTAAAGCAGTTCCCAGATGCGATACATGAGCATTTTCCCAATGGATTGTTGATGCCAGGTTTAATCAATACACATTGTCATTCGGGCTTACTTCGCGGCACCGCGGAGGGCTTACCTGTTTGGGACTGGTTACAACAATTTATTGATCCCATGCACCGAGTGTTATTACCCGAAGATGCAAAATTGGCTTCCTATTTATGTTATGCCGAAGCGCTGCTGTCAGGAACGACTACGATTGTCGATATGTGGCGCTATATGGATGGCAGTGCAGAAGCAGTCGAAGACTTAGGGATTCGAGCTGTATTGGTTCCGTATGTCGCAGAACATCCAGACCATAATTATTTTGAAACACTAGATAGTAATGAAGCGCTGATTCAACGATGGCACATGCGAGCAGAAGGGCGTATTCAGGTCTGGGTGGGACTAGAACACTTATTTTATGCAGAAGATCAGGCCTTAGGTCGTATCCAAAAAATGTGTCAGGACTATCAAACTGGATTTCACACCCATAGTAATGAAAGCAAGTTTGATGTCGTAGAAAATCTGAAACGTTATGGCATGCGGCCTGTTCAGACCCTTGAAAAATTAGGCATGCTCGATGTGCCTCAATGCTTACTGGCGCATTGTGTATGGTTAGATGATGACGAAATTCAGCTGCTTAAACATTATCACGTTGGGGTTGCGCATAACCCCATTTCAAATATGAAACTTGCCTCAGGCGCTGCATCTGTGACTCAATTGCTCAAACAAGGCGTTGCCGTGGGTTTAGGTACAGATGGTGAAAAGGAAAATAACAATTTAGATTTATTTGAGGAAATGAAAACAGCTTCGTTATTGGCTAAATTTTCAAATTTAGATGCAGCGGCTTTAGATTCATGGTCAGTTTGCCAAATGGCGACTCGAGATGGAGCACGTGCATTAGGACTTGAGCAACAAATTGGCTCAATCGAAGTTGGTAAGCAGGCGGATTTAATCGTAGTAAACACGGCTACACCACGCATGACACCTTTAATAAACCAAGGCAGTTTATTTAATTTACATACAAACTTGGTCCATGCGGTTCAGGGCCAAGATGTCGTGATGACGATGGTTGCAGGAAAAGTTTTGGTCAAAAATGGTCAACTGCTTAATGCAGACTTACAACAATTTATTGACCAAATTAATTTTGCCGCACCTGCATTATTTAAACGTCGTTCTGACTGGCTCAGTTTACGCGGTGCAGCAGTCAATGAGTTGCAAAGAACCTAAAACTTTCAACACATAAAACATAAAGCCCAAATCAATTTGGGCTTTATGTTTTTTAAATTTTATCGAAGAACAATATGCAGGATTTAAGCACTGATAAAAGAGATGAGTGTTTGGTTAAATGCATCAGGCTGTTCAATGTTTGAAATATGCGATGCATTAATTTCAAATAATTGGCTATTTGCGATGCGTTCTTGCATGAATTGACCATCTACAACTGTAGTTACAGGGTCTTGTTGACCTGCAATAATCAATACCGGTATGCGAATAGACGAGATTTCATTGCGCAAATCCGCTTTAGCCAAAGCTTCACAACAACTTGCATAACCTTCTGGGCTGCCAGCTCCGAGGTCGTTACTCAAAGATTGTACAGTTGCTGTGTTACTTTGGATAAAGGGTTCTGTAAACCATCGTGATGCTGCCGTTTCTGCAATTGGTTCCAGACCTTGTTGACGGACTAATTGCGCACGTTCATTCCAAGCTGATTCTTGCCCAATTTTTGCAGCGGCATTGCATACAATGACATGGTTAAAGCGTTCAGGATGATGTTTTGCAAGCCATTGGCCTGTTAAACCACCCATCGATATTCCACAAAATGTGGCTTGTTGAATATTTAAATGATCCAATAAATGGATGACATCTGTACCCAATTGATCAAGGCTATATGGCCCTTGAGGGGCAGAAGATGCACCATGACCACGTGTATCATAACAAATCACAAAATAATCCTGCTGTAGTGCCTCTATCTGAGGCTGCCACATGCTGAACTTTGTGCCTAAAGAATTAGAAAACACAATCGCAGGTCGTGTGTGGTCACCAAAGGTTGCGTAATTAATCGTTGCATCATTGGATATAAATGTAGGCATGTTTTGAATCCTTAATTTTATAAATCCCCCTAAATCCCCCCTTTGATAAGGTGGACTTTTATTGAGGATTAAACACGTTCAATAATCAAAGCGATGCCTTGACCGACACCAATGCACATCGAACAGAGGGCATATTGACCTGAAATTGCCTCAAGTTGATTTAACGCAGTCGTAACTAAACGGGCTCCAGATGCACCTAAAGGATGCCCCAAAGCAATAGCGCCACCATTTGGATTGACATGTTTAGCACCATCTTCTAAACCTAGTTCACGGGTTACCGCTAAGGCTTGAGCTGCAAAAGCTTCATTCAGCTCGATTACATCCATTTGTTCAAGGCTTAGACCTGTTTGAGCTAATAGCTTTTTGATGGCAGGCGCAGGACCAAAGCCCATGATTTTGGGTTCAACACCCACCACCGTTGCCGCAATAATTTTGGCCCGTGGCTTTAACTTAAATTTATTGACAGCATCATCTGAAGCAATCAGTAGTGCAGCCGCACCATCATTGATTCCTGAAGCATTACCCGCAGTTACCGTACCATCTGCTTTCACCACAGGTTTGAGTTTTGCCAAACCTTCTGCTGTCGTCGATGCACGTGGATGCTCATCTGTATCGACTATCAGTGGGTCGCCTTTACGCTGTGGAATGACGACAGGGATGATTTCTTTCTCAAAAAAATCATTGGCCTGTGCAGCGGCTGTACGGCGCTGACTTTCTAAGGCAAAAGCATCTTGATCAGCACGGTTAATGTTGAATTGTTCTGCCACATTTTCAGCGGTTTGAGGCATGGTTTCCACGCCATACATTTGCTTGAGTATTGGATTGATAAAACGCCAACCCATGGTGGTGTCTTCAATCTTTTGACTGCGTCCATAAGCACTTTCCGATTTACCCATAACAAAGGGCGCACGGGACATACTCTCTACACCGCCGGCAATAATTAAGTCTGCTTCATTTGCTTTAATTGCACGGGCTGCCATCGCAATCGCATCAAGTGATGAACCACAAAGTCGGTTTACAGTTGTAGCAGGAACTTGAAAAGGTACACCTGCAAGTAGCGACGACATTCGTGCAACATTACGGTTATCTTCACCGGCTTGGTTCGCGCAGCCGTAAATCACGTCATCCACTGACTCCCAAGCAATACTTGGATTTCGCTGCATCAGTGCCTTAATGGGTAAGGCACCGAGGTCGTCGGTACGCACTGCTGCCAAACCGCCCGCATAGCGACCGAAAGGGGTGCGAATAGCATCGATGATGTATGCGTTTTTCATATTGTTTATTTCCAAATCTTTTGACCTCCCTTAATCCCTCCTAAAAGGAGGGAGACTTTCCAATCTTACTTAAATGTCGATGGATTAATGTCCCCCGTTGAAAAAGGGGGATTTAGGGGGACTAATAATTCATTCTGTATTAACTTGATGTCCCATCCACGAGCTTCGCACCTGTCATTGACTGCAATTCGTCAAAGCTCAAGCCCTCGACTTTTTCAATCACTTTCAAACCTTCAACCGTCACATCAATGACGCACAAATCTGTGTAAATACGATCGACACATTGCAGTCCTGTGGCAGGGTATGACAACTCAGCGACAATTTTCGGTTCACCTTTTTTGGTCACATGGTCTGTAGTAATAAAGACTTTTTTTGCCCCAACAGCCAAATCCATTGCACCACCTACAGCAGGAATTGCATCTGGCGCGCCAGTATGCCAATTTGCTAAGTCACCATTTTGGGCAACCTGAAAAGCGCCTAGTACTGCAATATCTAAATGACCGCCACGCATCATGGCAAAAGAGTCGCCATGGTGAAAAAAGCAGCCACCCGTCTGCATAGTAACAAACTCTTTTCCTGCATTAATTAATTCAGGGTCTTCTTCGCCTTTAGCCGGAGGAGGACCAAAAGCTAAAAGGCCATTTTCTGAATGTAGAAAAACATCTTTGTCTGTTGGCAAATAATTTGAAATTTTGGTGGGTAAGCCAATGCCTAAATTGACATAAGCGCCATCTGGAATATCTTGCGCAACACGTTCTGCAATTTGATCACGGGTTAATTTGATATAGCTCATGGTTCTTTCCTCACGTGATTTATGCAGATTGCTCAAGCAGTGCAGGTTGAACAGCCACAACATGTTGTACAAAGATGCCAGGGGTAATAATGTGCTCTGGGTCTAATGCACCAAGTTCAACCACTTCTGAGACTTGTGCAATTGTCACATCTGCTGCCATGGCCATAATGGGGCCAAAGTTACGCGCTGATTTGTTGTAGACCAAGTTGCCCCAGCGGTCGCCCTGATGAGCTTTGATTAAAGCAAAATCGGCTTTAATTGGATTTTCGAGGACAAAATCTTTGCCTTCATAATTGAGGGTAGGTTTGCCTTCTGCCAGCAACGTACCGAAACCTGTTGGTGTATAAATTGGACCCAACCCCATACCTGCAGCCTGAATACGGCAAGCCAAATTACCTTGCGGTACAAGCTCAAGTTCTATCTTTCCTGCACGATATAATTCATCGAACACCCAAGAGTCGGATTGGCGAGGGAAAGAACAAATCATCTTACGGACAGCACCAGCTTTGAGTAATTTAGCAAGTCCATAGTCACCATTACCTGCATTGTTGTTGACGATGATGAGATCTTTGATGCCAAGTTCAATCAGTCCATCAATCAGTTCAGCAGGCTGACCAGCCGTACCGAAGCCGCCAATCATAATGGTAGATCCATCCTTAATTTGAGAAAGTGCTTCTGTTAAGGAAGCGGTACTTTTATCAATCATGCTACGATCCTTCATCAAGAACGATAAAACTATTTACCTGACTAACCACTTCAGTCATACAAGGCAGATAATCTTTTATTTCAAATATTTACAAACTTAAAAATGCATATAAATGGATTCTAATCATGTGCTACACAATTGGAATCCAATCACATCAGCTGTCATCACCACGAACAGAAGAGGGATGACGATTTAAAGCCATAACTTCAATATTCATATACGGGTAAAGGGGAAGCCCTTGTAAAATGTTGTGTAACTCTTCATTGCTTTCAACATCAAAAATACTGATATTTGAATATTGACCGGTAATGCGCCAGATATGACGCCATTTGCCTTGACGTTGTAAATCTTGTGAATAAGCCTTTTCTACAGCTTTAATTTCATTGGCTTTTTCGACTGGCATATCTAATGGAATATTGACATCCATGCGTACTTGGAAAAGCATTTCTTACTCCTAGCTAAATGTTATTTGCGACGTAAGTCATCAATTTTGTTTTCATCAATTTCAATCCCTAAACCTGCCGTGGTTGGAATCTTGAGTTCGAAATCTTGATATTGAAGTGGGGTTTTTAAAATTTCTTCAGTCAACAGCAATGGACCAAAAAGCTCTGTGCCATAAGCTAAATTGTCAAATGTAGAAAATGCATGTGCCGATGCAATAGTGCCCACAGGGCCTTCAAGCATGGTTCCACCATATAAATCGATACCCGCAAGTTTGGCGATTTTAGAAACCTCACAGCCTTCGATTAAACCACCAGACTGTGCAACTTTGACTGCAAAAACAGAGGCAGAATTGTGCCGCGCAAGTTGATATGCCGTTTGCGGACCCATCAATGATTCATCTGCCATAATGGCTATATCAAAACGACGAGTTAAACGGCGCATCGCGTCAATGTTATCGATCGCGCAAGGCTGCTCAATCAGGTCAACACCACCATCTTGTAACAATTGGATGCCTTTAATGGCATCTAATTCAGACCATGCACGGTTAACATCCACACGGATAGAAATGTCCGCACCTAACGCTTTTTTAATGGCTAAAACATGTTCAACGTCGGCTTCAACGGGGCGTGAACCGATTTTAAGTTTGAAAATATTGTGTTGTTTTGCCGCAATCATTTTTTGTGCTTCGGCAATGTCTTTTTCCGTATTGCCAGATGCAAGTACCCAAAGAACAGGCAAGCTGTCACGTAAACGACCGCCCAATAATTCACTCAAAGGCAGATTTAAACGCTGCGCCAAAATATCGAGTAGAGCCGTTTGAATGGCACATTTAGCAAAGCGATTGCCGTTAATATTACGTTTAATGGCTTGCATGGTTTGAGCTACATTCAAACCAGTGAGGGTTTTCAGTAAAGGACTAAAATAAGTTTCAATATTGGTACGAATGCTTTCAGGGCTTTCTTCACCATAGCCTAGACCACCAATCGTCGTCGCTTCACCCCAACCGATATAACCATCTTCGGTGGTGATTTTAATCAAAACAAGGGTTTGCGTTTGCATGGTTGCAACAGCCATCTTGTGCGGACGGACTGTTGGGATTTCCACGAGCAGGGTTTCAATCGACTTATACATCTTGCGTATTTCTTATCTATCCAACTATTTATATACCCTAATTTAATGTAATATCTTTAACTAGAGCGATTTTGGTATTTTTAGATACTTAAAAGGTATATAAATGGAATTAAGGCACTTACGTTACTTTGTCACTGTGGTTGAAGAGCAAAGTATTACCAAGGCAGCAGAAAAATTATGTATTGCTCAGCCGCCTTTGAGCCGCCAAATTCAAAAGCTTGAAGAAGAACTGGGCATTACCTTGTTTGAGCGTGGTTCTAGACCCGTGAAAACCACAGAAGCTGGTATGTTCTTTTATGAGCATGCTGTGCAGATATTGACGCATACCGCCCAGGCCACAACCATGGCACAGCGAATTAATGCCGTCGATAAAACTGTCCGCATTGGTTATGTCAGTTCGCTTTTATACGCATTATTGCCGCAAATTATCTATTTATTTCGACAACGTAACCCAGATATTCATGTTGAACTCATAGAATGTGGCACACGCGACCAGATTGAAGCCTTAAAAACCGGTCGAATTGATATTGGTTTTGGACGACTTCGATTAACCGATCCGTCCATTAAACGTGTTTTATTAAGAAAAGAAGCGCTACGTTTAGCTATTCATAAAAACCATCATTTGGCTGAATTTAAAGACAAAGGCATTTATCTTTCTCAAATTTTAGATGAACCAATTTTTGCCTATCCAACGACACCGAAACCGAATTTTTCCACGCTCATTCAATCGATATTTACCGAATTAGGACTTGTACCTAAACTTTTAACCGAAGTGCGTGAAATTCATATGGCTTTGGGCTTAGTGGCGTCGGGAGAGGGCATTTCCTTGATTCCTGAAAGTGCCAGTGATATTGGCATGAAAAATTTGATGTACATCCCAATCTTAGATTTGGAAGCCTATAGTCCAATCTCTTTGTCGGTACGCAATATGGATCATAGTAATTACATTCCAAAGATACTGGATTGCATTCGTGAAGTCTTCGTTGAAGAAAATATCGACTTACGCGCTATCGATGCAGATGCATAACTAAATTAAGGTTTCATGATCAATGCTGCATAAGATCCGCTGTTCAATGATAGAGTCTTATGGAACATCAACAAATTTAGCCCAAAGCATCCTGATAAATACAAGATTGTGCTATTTCAAAAACCTTTTCATCTTCAATATTTAATTGATCGTATTGCTGCATTTTTTGAATCATCCATTCAAAGTCTGAAGTTTGTGGCGCTTGGGTCTTGCCAAAATTTTGAATGATGCTTTTGATCCGATGAAAAGCCTCGACGTGAATCTGCTCAGAACAATCAAAACGGATGATGTGATATTGCTTTAACAAAGAAAATATTTCTGAGAAATGTGTTTGTTGAAGTAGATCGTTTTGTGCTTTTTGGATGGCAAGATTGATTGCGTTTAAGGTATTAGGATGTTTTTCTGCCCAATCATGGGTAAAAGCCAAAACTTTATCTGGAATATGATCAATAATATCTTGGCTATTGACGATAATACGACTATAGCCTTGTATTTCAGCTTGCGTATTCCACGGCTCTCCGACACAAAATACATCAATTCGTTGCGTTGATATTGCTTCGACCATATAAGGCGGTGGTAAAGTTGAAAACGTTTGCGTTTGAGCAATTTCTGTGTCTGCAAGTGCCAGCCATTCTCTTAGAATATAATGATGAATCGAATGCTGAAAAACATGCGCCAACTGAATCGTTTGATTCTGTTTTATCGCAGATACGATTTTCTCTGCTGAATTAATTGGTAGATCTAAAGCATGGATATTTAATTCATAGCACAGCTTTTGACTCAAACTAATATAAGCGCAGTTAGTACTGAGTGTAAGAGAGGTTTGTAAGGGGATGCCGAGATGGTCTTTGCCCGTCACAGACGCAGGCAGCATGGCCGATAAACAGTGTGCTACATCTAAAAAACCAAAAGCTAGACGGTCGCGTAAACTTGCCCAAGATGGTTCTTGAGTCAGCGTGACGTTCAACCCTTGTTCCGCAAAATAACCTTGATGTTCTGCCCAGAGCAAAGCAACACAGTCAAGTAAAGGAATATAGCCCAATTGAATATCAGTTTTTTCAAGCTTTTGCATGGTTTATTCCTTAAATTGAGACTGTAACAGCGCTTGCGCATCAAGCAGTCGGCGCGCCATTTCACCCATCGTCATACGGTGACTCATGGCATTTTTTCTCAGCAAATTAAATGCTTGATCTTCGGTTAAACCATGCATTTGTATTAAAAGCACTTTGGCTTTTCCAATATCTTTTCGATCGGCCAGTTTGCACTTGGTTTCAGCCAAATCATTCAGCAGTTTTTTATGCTTTTTATATTGTTCAATCGAAATTTCTAAAATGCTATTCAAACGTGCAGGGTCAATACCATCGACAATATATGCCGTGACACCCGCATCAATCGCGCTTCGGATGATTTCAAGACTCGAATTTTTAGTGAACAGAACAGTCGGTAAGTCAAATTGGCTGACACAGCTTTCAATGACATCGCGATGTGGATGATCCATATCCAATAAAATCACATCTGCCTGAATATTTTGCAGATATGACATATTTAAATGATCAATCATGAAACTGGCGACCACATCAAAGTCATGTTGAATTAATGAGGCTTGAATAAATTCAGCGCGTTCTTGATCATCATCAATTAGGGCTATTTTTAGTTTTGGCATGCAAACGCTCAGACAGAGCCAAACAAATACGTATTGAGTTTTCTAAGCAATTTAAATGCCAAATTTTAAGACAATACAAAATATAAATCTGCTTCTAAATTTTAGCTTGGTTATATGCACATTTTAAAATTGAACCATTTCCGTGCACTGATCTTGTGCAGGGCTGAACCACGTTTGAACATTCAGCCGCATCTCTATAGGCATATTGACTATCTATTTACCTTAATTCGCTTATTTTCGGATAGATCGGCGCTCAATGCTTAAATATAGAGATGAAATTTACGATTGAAATAAAAACTTGGCACGTATCGTGCTTAATACTTATTGAGTCAAAGAAGACTCTAAAAATTTGTTAGACGGCCAACGACGTCCGTTCTGATCGACTCTGTTATGTGTTAGCGACATAACCGAGTAATTCATGCGTTCAGTTCAGTCAGGAGAAGGTTATGTCTTCAAATTTAAATGCCAAAAAAGCCACAAAAATAAGTCTATTTAATTTTTCTTCAGCAGCAATGCGGGCCTTCCACATGAGTTGGCTCGCATTCTTTGTTTGCTTCTTTGCATGGTTTGCCTGTGCACCGTTGATGCCAGTGATTGCTGGCGAATTTCACCTCACGAAAGATCAAATTGCCAATATTAATATTGCCGCTGTTGCGATCACGATTTTAGTCCGTCTGATCGTTGGTCCTTTATGTGATAAATATGGCCCGCGTAAAACCTATACAGCTTTATTAATCATCGGCAGTATTCCAGTCTTTGGTGTCGCTTCTGCGAGCAGCTATGAATCCTTTCTTTTCTTCCGCTTGCTGATCGGCGCGATTGGCGCAAGCTTCGTCATCACTCAATACCATACAAGCATTATGTTTGCGCCTAATGTGGTGGGTACAGCCAATGCTGCAACAGCAGGCTGGGGCAATGCAGGCGGCGGTGCAACTCAAGCCCTTATGCCTTTACTGCTTGGCGCACTCGTTATGTTTGGTGTAGAGCAAGCGATGGGCTGGCGTATTGCGCTGATTGTACCCGGTGTGATGATGCTGATTGTTGGTGCGCTTTACTGGAAGTTCACACAAGACTGTCCGCAAGGCAACTTTAAAGAACTTCGCGAACAAGGCATCAGTGTTGGCAGTGACAAAAAAGGCGGCTTGGCAATTCTAATGCATGCAGCACGCAATTACCGTGTATGGATTCTATTTGGCGCTTACGCAGCTTGTTTCGGTATTGAAATCTTTATTCACAACATTGTAGCAATGTACTACGTCGACCATTTCAGCTTTGGATTAAAAGAGGCGGGTATGGCAGCAGGTATCTTTGGTTTGCTTGCATTGTTTGCTCGTGCGCTTGGCGGCATTGTTTCGGACAAAGTAGCGACTAAAAAAGGCTTAGATGGCCGTACCAAAGTGTTATTTGCCATGATTCTGCTAGAAGGCTTATTCCTGATTGTCTTCTCACAAATGAATACTGCAGTGCTTGCAATCCTTGCAATGACAGTCTTTGCGCTCTTCACACATATGGCTTGCGGTGCTACCTATGCGCTGGTGCCATTCATTGACCGTGATGCTTTAGGCGGTGTTGCAGGCATTATCGGTGCAGGCGGTAACGTAGGTGCAGTGGCTGCAGGCTTCTTGCTTAAAGGCATGCTGGATATTCAAACCACGCTTATGGTGTTGGGCGGTCTAGTGGTTATCGCTGCAAGCTGTGTACTGATGATCCGCTTCTCTGTAGAGCATAAAGAAAAAGAACAGCGCCTATTTGAACAAGCTGTAAATGAACGAAATTTAGCTGAAGCTCAAAACTAATACTGAAAAGTTGCCTCTAAACATCGCGATTTAGGGGTAAATAAAAAAATCTTGCGGAGAAAGAATATGAAAATCATCATGATTGGACATGGCATGGTTGGCCATAAATTTATCGAATCTGTACTGGAACACGCAGGTGATGATGTTGAATTAACCATTTTGGCTGAAGAGCCGCGTTTAGCCTATGACCGTGTGCATTTAACTGAATATTTCAGCGGTAAATCGGCTAAAGATTTAACCCTATGCCGCAGCGACTTTGCCGATGCATACGGTATAGATTTACGCCTTAGCACCAAAGCGGTTGAAATTGATCAGCGCAATAAAACGGTCACAACCAATCACGGTGATATTCTTTCTTTTGACAAGCTAGTGCTCGCAACAGGTTCATACGCTTTTGTGCCACCAATTCCAGGCAATGAACGTGAAAACTGCTTTGTGTACCGTACCATTGAAGACTTGGATGCCATCCGTGCCGCAAGCTTGAATGCTAAAACAGGTGTGGTGATCGGCGGCGGTTTATTGGGTCTGGAAGCAGCAAAAGCGCTGCGTGATTTAAACTTAGAAACCCATGTTGTTGAATTTGCACCACGCTTAATGGCAGTTCAGATTGATGATCTAGGCGGTAAAGTTTTACGCTCAAAAATTGAAAATCTAGGTGTTAAAGTCCATACGCAAAAAGCAACATCTTGCATTGAAGACGGTGCAAATACGAAGCATGTAATGAAGTTTGGTGATGGTTCTGAACTGGAAACCGACATCATCTTATTCTCTGCAGGTATCCGCCCACGCGATGAATTAGCGCGCCAAAGCGGTTTAGCCATTGGTGAGCGTGGCGGAATTGCGATTAATGACTATTGCCAAACTTCAAACCCTGACATTTATGCCATTGGTGAATGTGCGCTTTGGCAAAATAAAATTTATGGCCTGGTTGCGCCGGGCTATGACATGGCGCGTATTGCAGCAAAGCATGTGATGGAACAAAACTGCACGCTTTTCGCTGGTGCAGATATGAGCACCAAGCTGAAACTGATGGGAGTTGATGTTGCATCTGTAGGCGATGCGCATGCAATGACACCAAATTCTTTAAGCTATTTCTATGCAGATGAAGCAGCTCAGGTTTATAAAAAAATTGTCGTGAATGCAGAGAAAACTAAGCTGCTAGGTGCAGTATTGGTGGGCTGTGCTAAAGAATACAATGACCTGCTGCAAATGATGCTGAATGGCTTAGACGTTCCTGAAAGCCCAGAAAGCCTAATCATGCCTGGCTATGCACAATCTGCAGGTAAATCGGGCGGCAGCGGTGTCGATCTGTTGCCAGACAGCGCAACGATTTGTTCATGTAACAACGTCTCTAAAGCAGACATTTGTTCAGCCATTGCTGACGGATCGACTTCTTTAGGCGCATTGAAAAAATGCACCAAAGCTGCAACAGCTTGCGGCGGCTGTGCACCATTAGTCACTCAAGTACTTAAATCGGAGCTTCAGCGTCAAGGTGTAACTGTAAATAACCATTTATGTGAACACTTTGCTTATTCACGCCAAGAGCTCTATCACTTGGTACGTGTGAACGAAATCAAAACCTTTGATGACCTGATTCAACAGCATGGCCATGGTTTAGGCTGTGACATCTGTAAACCGACGGCAGCCAATATCCTAGCGTCATGCTGGAATGACTTTGTACTTAAACCAAGCCATGCGGGCCTGCAAGACAGTAATGACTACTACCTCGGCAATATCCAAAAAGATGGTTCATATTCAGTAGTACCGCGTATGGCTGGCGGTGAAGTTACTCCGGACGGATTAATTGCCGTGGGTCAAATTGCTAAAGAATATGGTCTATATACCAAACTTACAGGCGGTCAGCGTGTTGATATGTTTGGTGCACAAGTGCATCAACTGCCTGAAATTTGGGAAAAATTGATTGCTGCTGGTTTTGAGTCTGGCCATGCCTACGGCAAATCACTGCGTACGGTGAAATCTTGTGTCGGCAGTACTTGGTGCCGTTATGGCGTGGACGATTCAGTCGGCTTGGCGATTTTTTTAGAGAACCGCTACAAAGGCCTTCGCTCACCGCACAAACTGAAAATGGCTGTGTCGGGCTGTACCCGTGAATGTGCTGAGGCGCAAAGTAAAGATGTAGGCGTGATTGCGACAGAAAAAGGCTGGAACCTTTATGTATGCGGCAATGGCGGCATGAAGCCGCGTCACGCAGAGCTTTTGGCATCAGACCTAGATACCCATACTTTGATTAAATACATTGACCGTTTCTTTATGTTCTACATTCAAACAGCTGACCGTTTGCAGCGTACTTCTGTATGGCGTGACAACATGGAAGGTGGTTTAGATTACCTGAAAGATGTCGTTGTGAATGATTCGCTTGGCGTAGCTGCTGAACTTGAACGCCGTATGAGCCATGTTGTGGGTACATATCAAGATGAATGGCGTACCGCTGTAGAAGATCCTGAAGTACGTAAACGCTTTGTCACTTTCGTGAATGCAAAAGCAGAACAGCAAAATGATCCGCATATTCAGTTTGCATCCGTTCGCGGTCAAATCAGACCCAAAACAGAAGCTGAACGCGATACGACACGCATTCCAGTGGTTGAAGCTTAAGAGAATAACGAATTTAAAACTTCTTTTATTTGATTTACATCCTTATTCGGTTTCTCGCTAAGGCGAAAATGAAAAGATAGTGATCTAAAAGAAGTTTAAAAAGGATCAAGAATATGACAATTTTAAAAGAAATAAATGATTTAGACTGGTTTGATGTTTGTGCATTAGATGATATTACGCCAAATACAGGTGTGGGCGCACTGATTGAAAATCAGCAAATTGCGATATTCCGTGTCGGTGAAGAAAAGCGGGTTTATGCGCTGAGCAATCAGGACCCATTTAGCCAAGCCTATGTTATGTCCCGCGGTATTATTGGTGATTTGCAGGGTGAGCGTGTTGTGGCATCACCCATTTATAAACAGCATTTCAGCCTTGCTACTGGACGCTGCTTAGAAGATAAAGACCAAAAACTCTTGGTTTTTCCAAGCAAAATTGAAAATGGTCGTGTGCTGATTAGTCCAACTGCTCAAAAAACCTATATTACCAATAACGCGCCATCGTCTGAGTTGATGAAACTGGTTTTGGTCGGCAATGGCTTAGCAGGTATGCGTTGCTTAGAAGATCTGCTGGATATGGCGCCAGAGCGTTATGAAATTACGGTCATTGGTGAAGAACCTTGGGGTAATTACAACCGAATTATGCTTTCACCTGTGCTTTCAGGTGATAAAACCATTGAAGATATCATGCTGCATTCACATGCTTGGTATAAAGACAAAAATATCCGTTTTGTAGCAGGTGATGCGGCGGTACGCATAGACCGTCCGCGCAAGCAGGTATACACAGAAAAAGGCTTGGTCATCGATTATGACCGTCTGATTTTAGCAACAGGTTCTAAGCCGTTTATTCCACCAATACCGGGAACTGACTTCAAAGGCGTTTTAAGCTTCCGTGATATTTATGATGTCAACAAAATGCTGGACTACTGCAAAACGAAGAAAAATGCAGTGGTGATTGGCGGCGGTTTATTAGGGCTAGAAGCAGCTTATGGCCTGAAACAGCGTGGCATGAATGTTACTGTACTGCATTTGATGGACCGTATTATGGACCGTCAGCTGGATGAAAAAGCCAGCCTGATGCTGAAATCAGCGATTGAGCAAAAAGGCATTCGTATTTTGACTGCAGCGAATACCCAAGAGTTGATTGGGCAAGATGGTCATGTGACACAATTACGTTTGCAGGATGGCACGGTATTAGCTGCAGATCTTGTCGTGTTTGCAGTCGGTATTCGCCCAAATATTGCATTGGCACAAAGTGCAGGACTGCGCTGCGGCCGCGGTGTGATGGTGAATGACACCATGCAAACCTTTGACCCGAGTATTTATGCGGTGGGTGAATGCATAGAACACCGCAGCCAAACTTTCGGTTTAGTTGAACCGCTTTGGGGACAGGCATTCATTTGTGCATCGCATCTGGCCGAACATGGCAGTTTAACCTTCAAAGCGCCCACGGTTCCGACGCAGTTAAAAGTCAGCGGCTGTGATGTATTTTCAGCTGGCAACTTTGAACCGCAGGATGATTTTGAAGACATTATTTTGAATGATGAAAAGCGTCAGATTTATAAACGCATTATTATTCAAAAAGATAGAGTGATTGGCGCTGTGCTGTTTGGCGATACTGAAGACGGTGCATGGTATGCAGAATTGATTTCAGATCAAACTCCAATTTCAAGCATCCGAAACAAATTGCTGTTTGGTAAGGATTTTGCATTAAAGAAAGCAGGGTAACGGAATCGCCCTGATAAAAAAAGATACAAGATTTAAATCGTCATTGGATACGCGATAACGTCATCCGCTGTTGTTTAAGGCAGGATTGCAGATGAATAGTCATGTATTTGCAATACATCTGTTAGAAGCCGGTAGTGGACGAGTTCAGCGGATGACAATGGTTTTGCCTACTTTTCCCGAAAGAAAAGTAGGTCGAACCGAATGTTGACCTTTAAATATAAACGTAAATGAAAAGACACCGATTCGAGCGTGTTAAGTGTTTAAAAAAGTTTGGAAAAGGAGCCAGCAGAAGTGAATAGCATCCCGATAGTGGAACTGCATAGCTCCACAGAAAATAAAATTAAAACAACGCAAACCACTTGTCCATATTGCGGTGTCGGCTGCGGCGTGAGCGCAACAGTTGAACAGACAGCTTTAGGGCAAAAAGTGAGCGTGACTGGCGATGCGAACCATCCATCAAACTATGGCAAGCTGTGCATTAAAGGCAGTAACTTAGCCGATACGATTGGATTAGAAACACGTGTTTTACAGCCAATGCTTGGGCGTCAAACATCACCATTTCATACTCGTCAGGCTACAGATTGGAACACAGCAACAGCACTGATTGCCGAAAAATTTCAGCAATGTATAGATCTTTACGGACGTGAAAGCATCGCTTTTTATGTGTCGGGCCAACTGCTGACGGAGGATTACTATGCCGTTAACAAATTTGTCAAAGGCTATTTAGGTACTGCAAATATTGACACCAATTCACGGCTTTGCATGTCATCGGCTGTGGCGGCACATAAGCGTGCATTTGGTGAAGACCTTGTACCAGCAAGCTATGAAGACTTTGAGCATACAGATATGGTGGTGCTGGTCGGATCCAATACAGCATGGTGCCATCCCGTGCTGTATCAGCGCATTATGAAAGCCAAAGAAGAACGTGATTTGTTCGTGGTGGTCATTGATCCGCGCTTTACCAGTACCTGTGAGGCTGCAGATTTGCATTTGCCAATTTTACCGGGGCAAGATGTCGCACTGTTCAACGGTTTGCTGCAGTATTTAGTACAAAATAATCATAGTGATGTAGATTTTATCACCAAACATACTCAAGGTTTGGCGCAAGCGCTGGAGCAAAGTAAAACAGAAGCTTCTATGACAGCAGTTGCTGAGCGTACAGGTATTTCTTTAGAAAAATTACAGCTATTTT
Source organism: Acinetobacter sp. YH12231 (assembly GCF_013417755.1). Lineage (NCBI taxonomy): Bacteria > Pseudomonadati > Pseudomonadota > Gammaproteobacteria > Moraxellales > Moraxellaceae > Acinetobacter > Acinetobacter sp. YH12231. The sequence continues at coordinate 109,732 of NZ_VPDJ01000011.1, read as the reverse complement.
TTGAAAAATTTGCGCAAACTGACAAAGTTATGTCGCTATTTTCGATGGGGGTTAATCAGTCTTCGCGCGGTGTAGACAAAGCCAACAGTATTATTAACTGCCATTTGCTGACTGGCAAAATCGGAAAATTAGGCGCAGCGCCTTTTTCTATGACAGGTCAGCCCAATGCAATGGGTGGCCGCGAGGTTGGCGGCTTAGCCAATATGCTGGCTGCGCACTTAGATGTCGATAACACAGCGCATCAGGCATTAGTACAAGAGTTTTGGCAAAGTCCATTTATTGCCAATAAAGCGGGATTAAAAGCGGTTGATCTGTTTCAGGCGGTTGAAAGCGGCAAAATAAAAGTCATCTGGATTATGGCTACTAATCCTGTAGTTAGCTTGCCAGATGCAGATCAAGTCAAACGTGCCTTAGAGCAATGCGAGTTTGTAGTGGTGTCGGATATTTGCAAAGACACAGACACAGCAATATATGCAGATGTGCTTTTACCTGCATTGGGCTGGGGTGAAAAAGACGGAACCGTTACCAATTCTGAACGCCGTATTTCACGTCAAACTGCTTTTTTAGATGCACCGGGTGAAGCCAGAGCAGACTGGTGGTCTATTGCACAAGTTGCGAAAAAGATGGGTTATAGCGGTTTTGACTACAGCAGCAGCTATGACATATTTATTGAACATGCAAAATTATCTGCTTATCAAAATGCGCCTTTAGATCAACGTGATACCACTGAGTCTTTTCGCTACTTTAACTTGCAGGGTTTAAGTAAGTTATCTGCACAAGATTATGCTGAATTAAAGCCCGTGCAATGGCCAGTTTGGCAGTTAGATCAGAGCGCTGATGCAGTCAGCCGTTTGTTTGCAGCAGGCCAATTCAGCCATGCCGATGCCAAAGCTAAGTTTGTAGCAACAACCGCTATTGACCCTTTGAACAAGATTTGCGGCGAATATCCGCTGGTTTTAAATACTGGCCGTATCCGTGATCAATGGCACACCATGAGCCGTACGGGTTTATCTGCAAACTTGAGTACACATATCGCCGAACCATTTTGTGAAATACACCCGCAAGATGCACTGAAGTTTGGTGTTAAAGATGGTGAACTGGTTGAGGTGAAATCTAACTGGGGCTTATGTATTTTACGTGCACAGGTCAGCAGTAAAATTCGACGCGGTCAAATTTTTGCGCCAATTCATTGGAATGACCAAGTCGCATCGGATGCGCGTATTGGCAAAGTGGTGAATCCTGTGGTCGATGCACTATCTGGTGAGCCTGAATTTAAACATACACCTGTATTTGTACAGCCGTTTTATACACAGTGGCAAGGTGTACTGTATGTACGTGACGGCTTTGAGGAAATGGTGCAAAACACCATTCAAAACACGGTGTGGTGGACCAAAATTAAAACAGCGAAAGCGACACGTTTTGAGTTGGCAGATCGTAAAAAATTTAGAAACACGGTTCAGCAGCTGAAAACATTACTGCCATTTACCGATGAAAGCTTTGAATGGCTGAATTTGGAAGATCAAACTGCCGATTTGAGTCATACCGTGGTGCTGCAAGATGGGCATTTAATTGCCAGTCTATATATTGCGCAACGCTCTATGCTGCCAGACCGTGATTGGATTGCTGGCATGTTTAAGCGTGAACGACTAAGCGCAATGCACCGCAAAGCGCTGCTTGCAGGTCAGCCGATGAACATGACCAACAGTGCAGGTCCGCTGGTGTGCAGCTGCTTTAAAGTCGGTAAAAATACCATTATCGAAACCATTAAAGAAAAGAATATTAGCCATGAAAAACAAGTCACAGCATGTTTAAAAGCCGGCGGTAATTGCGGTTCGTGCTTAGCAGAAATACGGGGTTTGATTAAAGCCTGTCAGACGGAGTACGCAGAATGATGAAGAAAATCACCAAATCAGTAGGCTATCCAGAAACAGACTTGGTTATTTTGGCGGGTGGTCAGGCCCGCAGAATGAACGGAATGAATAAAGTGCTGCAAAAATTTGATAATGAAATTCAGCTGATTAAGATCCATCAGCAGTTGAAATCACGGGTTGAAAATGTCTGGATCAACAGCCATCGTGACCATTCGATTTATAAACGGCTCATTCCCTCGATCCGCTTTTATCAAGATGATGAAGCCGGATTTTTAGGGCCATTGATAGGGATGAAAAGCGCGTGGTCACATGTTGAGTCTGATTATGTTTTGTTTGTCCCGTGCGATGTGACCTATATCCCGAAGAAAGTGCTTTCGAGATTGCATCAGGCCATGCAGCGGGATCCCTTGTGTGAAGTAGCTGTAGTGGAAATTAATGGCAAAGCGCTGTATCCATTTTGTTTGCTGAAACGAAGCAGTCTCACAATGCTGCAGGTGCATCTTGATCAAAAACAGCGCAGTTTGAAGGGGTGTTTTAGTAAAATGCACATGCAAGTTGCACGTTTTCAAAATAATGCACTCTTTTTTCACAGCATTAACTCTCTAGATGAGCTGCAGCAGCACCGTCAGCTGAATTTTCTCTAAAAGCTGTACCTTTTGCGGAGCTTTCATTTCAAATAATGAGCCTAATGTGCTGTTTTTGAACCCAGAGAGAAAATCTACAGCCAATATGAAGCTTTTGAGCATGATATCTAGAGATAAAACAGACTGCTTTTATACCTTAGATAATGGGCTTAACGGCAATTTATATTTTTAATTGCTATTAGTTATTTATAAGTTATTGATTTTGTGTGTCAAAAAAACAAACCAAATCCTCTGAAATAAATATTCAAAAAAGCGCAAAGTTGGAACACTTATTGCAATTTTTACTGCAAGAAAAGAGGGCGCAAAATTTGTACTGAGCTAAGACAGGGCAAATGACAGCACCATGGAAGATAAACATGAACAGCATGACACAATTACAGCCAGCGACCATTTTTAAGGATCAGTTTGGCCGTGAAAAACGCAAATTGCGCATTTCAGTGACAGACCGCTGTAATTTTAAATGTGTCTATTGCATGCCTGAACATCCTGAATGGATGAAAAAACATAATCTTCTTAGTTTTGAATCACTTTACAATTTTTGTGAGTTTATGGTACTGCGCGGGATTGATCAAATCCGGATCACCGGCGGTGAACCTCTTATGCGTCAAGGCGTTGTACATTTTATTGAACAGCTGCAGCACCTCAGAAAGCTAGGCCTTAAACGTATTTCCATGACAACCAATGGACATTATCTGAAGCAATATGCACAGGCCCTAAAACAAGCTGGCCTAGATGGCATAAATATCAGCTTGGACAGTTTGGATGAAGCGCAATTTTTCCAGCTGACACAAAAACAATTACAGCCTGTATTAGACGGGATTGAAGCAGCTCAGCAAGCGGGCTTTGAAATCAAAATCAATTCCGTGTTAATCAAAGGTCTAAATGAACGGCAAATCATTCCATTAACAAAATGGGCGCTGCAACAAGGTTTCGAACTGCGGTTTATCGAGTTTATGCCGTTGGATGGCGATCAAAACTGGTCTAAAGCTGCGGTTGTTACCGAACAAGACATACTGGATAAATTAAAGACTGTTTTTGAAGTGCAAACACTGCACGGTCAAGGTGCGTCACCAGCCAGATCATACTTAATCAACGGCTTGCCTATAGGTATTATTTCAACCATCAGCAATTCTTTTTGCGGCAGCTGCGACCGTTTGAGACTGAATGCGCAAGGCGAGTTTTTTAACTGCCTGTTTGCCCGAAAAGGTTTAAATCTCAGCCATGAAATTCAGCAGCTGAAAAGCAGTAAAACAACAGAGTTAATGCCGCTCGATGCAATGGCTTTGCAGCAAAAATTAGGCGGTTACATTTGGCAGAAGGAACAAGGCTTTCATGCCATAACTACCCAATCCAGCCCATCTAGAAAAATCAGCATGCATATGATTGGAGGTTAAAGATGACTCATATCACCATCAAAATAGAATCTTTTGGCGCTATTGAACGCCTGCTGCCAGAGAATTTGAGTCTGACTTGCTTCGCACAGCAGTCGATTGCAGAGGTTTTGCAGCAAGTTACAGATCAATTTCCGGAGTCGTTCAGCATACTTGAACGCTGCGCCTGTGCCATTGGGGAAGATATTGTACCAAGACAAACCGCATTGGTGCAGGACAGCACCGTTGTGCTGCTGTCACCTGTAGCGGGAGGCTGAATATGGAGCTCAAGCATATTTCACGCATACAAGATACGGTATTCAGCCAAGCTGATTTTGACAGCATTGAGGCATTTCCTGAATGTGGCGGTATAGGTGTATTTATTGGCGCGGTGCGTAATCACCATGAAGGCAAATCTGTAAAAGCTTTGAAATATACCGCTTATGCGCCTGTGGCTGAAAAAATGATCCGTCAAATTGAGCAGGAAATTCAAGCCAAATACGGCGTGTCTTATGTCCGTGTTGTACACCGTATTGGCGCGCTGCAGGTCGGTGATATGGCCATTATCGCAATGGCCTATGCGCCGCACCGCCGTGAGGCTTTTGCAGCCTGTGAAGAAGCGGTTGAGCGGGTTAAGCATGAAGTACCGGTGTGGAAAGAAGAGTTTTATATGGATGGCAGCAGTCAATATGTAGAGGGCTGCTGTATTCGTAAGGATCACGCGCCTGAAGTGGCAGATCACGAAACGAAGCATACACATATCCATGGCGAGTCATGTGAACATTCACACCAAAGCAGCCATCAGACTATGCATTTGAATGCCAATATTTATCAATGGCATCTATAAAACCTCAAATTTAATACTGCACATGCAAATGAATAAGATAAGGACAAAGCAATGAAAAATGTGGGCATGAAAGCGGAAAGTTACCGTACAGCCATTGCAACTGGAATACTGCATGCACCGCCACATTGCATTGAACTGCTGCGTAATGGCAATACAGAAAAAGGCGACGCGCTGAAAACCGCACGTATTGCAGGTATTTTGGGCGCTAAACGTACAGATGAACTTATTCCGCTCTGTCATCCGCTGCCGATCTACCGTGCAGATGTGGAGTATGAATTATTTGAGGCGCATGTCGAAATTAGTGCAGTGGTTGAAACCATTGGTCCAACGGGTGTGGAAATGGAAGCTTTGACTGCGGTCAGTCTTGCCGGTTTAACGCTGTATGACATGCTGAAACCGCATTGTGAACCTGAAGATTTATGCTTAGATCAAGTGAAACTGCAAAAGAAAAAAGGCGGTAAATCACATTTTACTCGTGTGCTTAAAGAAAGCTTATCGGCATCAATTATTGTGCTTTCAGATACAGTTGCTGCCGGTAAAAAACCAGATACTGCGGGGCAAAATGTCCTCGAAATTTTAGAAGAAGCAAACTTCAGCAACATCAGCTATCAAGTGATACCAGACAGTCCTGAACAGCTGCTTACCTTGATTGAGCAGCAAAAAAATCAATACCCGCTGATATTGACGGTTGGCGGTACGGGTTTAGGGCCAAAAGATTTAACTGTAGAAACGATACAGCCACTGCTAAAACGTGAAATTCCGGGCTTGATGGAGGCTTCACGCAGTTTTGGTCAAAAACGCACGCCTTATGCGGCACTTAGCCGCGGTGTTGCGGGCTATATTGATAACAGCCTTGTGATTACATTGCCGGGCAGCAGACAAGGTGCAAAAGAATCCTTAATTGCAATTTTACCAGCGCTCATTCATCTCTTTGATGTACAAAAAAATATACCGCATGCTGGAGGTTATCAATGAACCAAGCTGTTATGCATACAGGCTGCGGTGCTGAAGCAGGATTAATTTCTGTGGATGAGGCATTGGCTTTGATTGCTGAACGTACTCAAAGTTTAGGCACTGAAACTTTACCGCTTCAGCACGCTTTAGGCCGTTATTTGGCGGCAGATGTGCATTCACCAATTCAGCTGCCTTTATTTGCGCAAAGCGCAGTGGATGGCTATGCCATTTGCGCAGCGGGTGAAATTAAACCCGGCGCGCAATTTAAGCTGATTGGAGAAATCCGCGCAGGGCAAACGGCTGAAATAAGCTTAAAAGCAGGGCAAGCTGTCCGCATATTTACCGGCGCGCCGATACCTGAAGGCACGGCAACTATAGCCCGGCAAGAAATTGTAAAGGCGGATAGACAGCAGATTGAACTGACTGCAGCCTTAAGCCCGCATGCAGATATTCGAGATGCAGGTGAGGAAATTTCATTTGGACAATGTTTAGCAGCGCGTGGTCAAAAGCTGACGGTTGGATCAATTGCAGCGCTCAGTATGGCTGGTATTTCACACTGCGAAGTTTTTGCCTATCCGAAAATTGCGGTCGTAATTACAGGTGATGAAGTTGCGCAAAATATAGAAGATTACCGTGCTGGTAAAATATTTGATGCCAATGCGCCGCTGATTTTAGTATGGTTTCAGTCGCAGCACGTCCAAGTTGAAGTGATTCATATTGCAGATGAAAAACAGGCGGTTTTAGATTTATTCAACCGTTTAAAAGACAGCTTTGATTTAATTTTAACGACTGGCGGCGTATCTGTCGGTGATTATGATTTTGTTCGGCCGGCAGCCTTGGACATCGGTTTTCAGCAAATTTTCTGGAAAGTGAAACAAAAACCCGGCAAACCGATGCTGTTTGCACAATATCGACGTCCTGACAGCAGTTCCTGTTATTTACTCGGACTGCCGGGCAACCCCGCTGCAGTCTATGTCGGCATGCAAATTTATACAGATAGATTATTGAAAGCCCTACAAGGTCAAACACCTGCGCTGGACTGGTTCAGCGCAGTCATGACACATGACCTAAAAGCAGATGCACGTGAGCGGTTTTTAAGAATGTCGGCGCACTTTGATAAGCAAGGCAAGCTTCAACTAACCAGCCTGTCTAAACAGCAGTCACATATGCTAAGCAATTTAATGCAAGCCAATTGCATTGTTCGGATTCCTGCAGGGCGACCAGTGCAAGCAGGACAAGTCCTTCAAGGCTTATTTATTCAGGATTAGGAGTTTGCTATGCATTTCAAATACATCTTAGCAGCAGGACTAAGCTTAATTGCTGGCGCATCACAGGCGGAAACGGTAAAAATTTATGCTGCAGCCAGTTTAAGCAATGCTATTGCCGATATTGCAATGCAATATCAGGCACAGAATCCAGACATCAAAATTGTACCGGTATTTGGTGCATCTTCTGCTTTAGCCAAGCAAATTGAAGCCGGTGCACCAAGTGATTTGTATTTTTCAGCAGATGTGGACTGGATGAATTATTTGGTGCAAAAACAGAAAATACCTGCAAAGCAAGTATTCAACATGCTAAGCAATGATTTGGTGCTGATTACGCCTAAAGCGGTGAATATGCAATTTAAAGCCGTGCCGCAGTTTAATTTTGCCAAGGCATTCAAAGGTCACTTATGTACAGGGCAAATGGAGTCTGTACCTGCTGGAAAATATGCCAAACAAAGCCTAACCAAGTTGGGCTGGCTATCAAGTTTGAATGGAAGGATTGTCGGGACAGATGATGTACGATCGGCTTTGGCTTTTGTTGAACGCGGTGAGTGCCAAGCGGGGATTGTTTACCGTACCGATGCGCTGATCAGTTCTAAAGTTAAAATAGCCGGGATTTTTCCAAACCATACCCATCAACCCATCATTTACCCATTGGCTTTAACACAGCAAGGCGCAGCTAAACCTGAGGCCGTGAAGTTTTACCGTTATCTTAAAGGCCATGCGCAAAGCAAAATGCTGTTTAAGAATTATGGCTTTGGTGTGAAGGGCTAAAGCATGCTAAGCCCTGAAGAGTGGAGCGCCTTGTATCTGTCGGCTAAGGTTGCCATTTGCGCCACTGTATTTTGCTTACCATTTGCTATAGGGCTGGCATGGGTTTTGGCGCGCTATGAGTTTCATTTAAAATTTTTGGTCGAAGCACTTTTACAAATGCCAATGGTGCTGCCGCCGGTGGTTCTAGGATATTTGCTATTGGTGCTGTTTGGTTCAAATGGCTGGATCGGCAAGATGCTAATTGAATGGGGAATTCAGCTTGTTTTTAATTGGAAAGGCGCCGTTTTAGCATCGATGATTGTGTCATTTCCGCTGATTGTGCAGCCGATCCGTTTGTCTTTTCAAATGATCAATCAACAGCTTGAGCAGGTTGCAGGCTCACTAGGCGCACATCCTTTACGGGTATTTGTCTCAATCAGCCTGCCGCTGGCTTTACCAGGGATTTTAATTGGCAGCATTTTAGGATTTAGCCGAAGTTTAGGCGAATTTGGCGCGACCATTACTTTTGTGGGTAATATTCCTGATGAAACCCGAACCATTCCAATTGCTATCTATTCGCTGATACAGCAGCCCAATGGCGAAGAATCCGCAATGCGTTTAGTGATCCTTTCACTGCTGGCGGCTTTTGGCGCATTGATTGCCAATTATTATATTTTACAGCGCTATCAGCGAAAACTCGGAGCCGGCCATGCTTCAGTGTAATTTTCAGTTTCAATATGCAGATTTTCAATTGCAGGCTCGGCTGCAGATGCAAGAACAGCTGCTTGGCATTATGGGGCCATCAGGCAGCGGCAAGTCTACGCTGCTGAAAAATTTGGTTGGTTTGCTGCAGCCGCAGCAAGGTTATATATCGCTGAATCAGCGTGATGTGTTCGATACGGCGCAGAAGATTAACGTGCCGATGCATCAACGCAGTATTGCGCTGATTTTTCAAAAAGCATGGATTTTTCCGCATATGAATGTGCAGCAAAATCTGCAATATGCGGAGAACTTAGGCGCTCAGGAAAATGCGAAATTTAAATTTGAGCAAGTGACTAATCTGCTTGAGTTACAGCCACTGCTCAAACGGCGGGCGCATGAACTTTCTGGCGGTGAGGCGCAGCGCGTTTCCATAGGACGCGCATTGCTGTCACAGCCTGACTTACTGCTGTTAGATGAACCGCTGACAGGACTGGACCGCAGGCTGAAAGATCAAATATTGCCATTTTTAAACACGGTGAAAGAACAGTTGGCGCTGCCGATGATATATGTTACGCATCATGGCGATGAGTTAGATTATTTAAAAGCCCATATTTTGTATCTAGAAAATGGTCAAATAAGTTTTTAAATAAATATAAATTATATAAGTAATAACAGTGAATTAGATGAAAAAATGGTATTAAGCTGCATCTTAAAGTTTTGATTAGAACTATGAAAAACTCATTTTCTAGATTAAATTGTTACAAAACAAGGGAGAACACAGCGTTTTCCCTTTTTTATTCCTAATGATCTTGGAAATAATGATTTGTACGACTGACCGTGCAAACAGGGAATCTAATCGATGCATGATGATAGCTTAGCCACACATAATTCAACTGCAAAACTGGGTGCAGGGCTATCTAATCGGCATATTACAATGATCAGTATTGGTGGTGTAATTGGTGCTGGACTGTTTGTTGGATCATCTGCTGCGATTGCAAAAGCAGGGCCTGCCGCCGTTCTTGCTTATATAATTACCAGTATATTGGTTTTTTTAGTCATGCGAATGTTGGGAGAAATGGCTGTAGCTCAACCTGACACCGGCTCATTTTCAACCTATGCAAGAAAAGCCATAGGGCCATGGGCTGGCTTTACTATCGGATGGTTATATTGGTGGTTTTGGGTTTTAGTTATTCCAATTGAAGCAATTGCCGGTGCAGAAATTTTGCATGCATGGTTTCCATCAATATCCAGTGCTGTATTTGCAACATTCTTCATTGTGCTTCTCAGTTTAGCCAACTTTTTTAGTACTCGAAGTTTTGGTGAGTTTGAATTTTGGTTTTCTCTGATAAAAGTCTTGGCTATTGTGATTTTTATCGCCATTGGACTCACCGCAATATTTGGATTTTGGCCCTTAGCACCTGACGTGAGTGGTGTAGAAAATCTGTTCAAAAATGATGGATTTATGCCAAATGGCCTGGGTGGTGTACTTTCAGCAATATTGATTTCAGCATTTTCATTCTTTGGTGTAGAAATACTATCGATCGCTGCAGCAGAATCAAAAGATCCTGAACAAAAAATTAAACGTGCAACCAATTTAGTATTGTATCGGGTCATCTTATTTTTTGTGGTTTCAATTTTTATAACGGTTGCACTGGTAGATTGGCGTTCACCGCAATTACAACAATTAGGCACCTTCCAATATGTCTTGGTCAGTTTAAATGTCCCTCAATCAAAATTGATTATTGATAGTGTGGTATTTATTGCAGTTGCAAGTTGTATGAATGCAGCACTTTATAGTTCATCAAGGATGCTATTTTCATTGGGGACACGCAAAGAAGCACCTCAATGGGTCACATCTATTAATGCCTCTGGTGTACCTGCTATTGCTGTATTTGCATCGTCTGTAGTGGGCTTAATTTGCTGTGCAGTCAATTATTTATTTCCAGGCCAAGTATTTGGATTTTTACTGTCTACAACAGGTTCAATTGCCTTATTGGTTTATTTAGTGATTGCATTTTCACAGCTTAAATTGAGAACACAAATCGAAAAAAATGGAACTGAGGTTGCGTTTAAAATGTGGCTATTTCCATGGCTGACATGGGCAGTCATTTTGGTGATCTTAAGTGTGCTGATCTATATGTTTTTATCTCCAGCCTACAGTTATGAAACTTCATTATCTTTAGGTGTTACGACATTGGTGGTTCTCTGCGGCTTAGTTGTGACAAGAAAAGCTAAGTTGAAGAATGATTCCGAACTGAATTAAAAATAAAGGTTTCGCCGATAAAAATCGTAATCATGAACCAATGGATTGTCTTTAGCATGTGCCGTGTCAGGGGATTAAAGCGAATGCCTTACGTTATATCTCTATGGCAATCCATTTTTAAGACAAATTCAAAGATTCACTTGACCTTCGACCGACTCCAAGCTTTATAATCGTTAAAATTTTCTTGATTGATGCAATATGCGTTCTGCGACATGGATAACAGTCTTAGTTGGATTGTTCATGTTCCAAAGCCTTTGGAACGTGGCAGCCGCTTTCTGTGTGCATGAAGAGCAAACTCAAGTTGTTCAAAGCTATCATTTTGGTCATCATCAAAATACCTTATGCGTCAGCAGTGAAACCAATCCACAGCATTCGTTGCATCAAGCATCTGAATCCAGTAGCAAACCAGTCAAAAATACCGCTAACGATCTGCAACTCGGTGAAGATCATCAAGACCATTTACCGTCTATGACGCATTTGATTGTACAAAACCAACAATCGATTCTTTTTATTGCACATCAGAGCTTTGAATATTCGCCAAAATTTGTTTGGAAGAATCTTTATCAAGCCCCTGATTTATTACTGCAAACACCTCCTCCTGTTTATGCCCCGCTAATGGCGGGGTAGCCTAAAACATTCCCGCCACTTTTTTTAATAAATGAGTGGGAAAAATCATGTCTTTATATTTTATGGCGTTTATACGTCTAGGCTTAGCTGTCGGTATTTCGACGGCCTTACAAAGTACTTTTGCGGAAAATGTCAGTAGTTTTGAATCTGCATTTGCCAAAGTACAAAACTACCAAGCCCAAACTGATATTTGGCAACAACAACAGCAAATCTCTGATTTTAATCTGCGTCAAAGCAAGCTATGGCAAAACCCAAGTCTATCGATTGAACAAAATGGTTTTGGTAAAAATCAAGATCAAGAGCTCAGTATCGCAATCAGCCAGCCACTGGATGTATTCGGTCAGCGTAAAATCAATCAAGCACTCGCGAGTACCTCAGCACAGCAAATACAGTTGCAACAGCAAATTTGGAATGCGCAAAGTCAGTTGATTGTGAAGTTTGCATGGTCACAGCTAGCCATCGCTCAAAATGAGCAATCGATTTACGCTACACAGCTCAAACTCAGTAAATCTAATTTGGACAGCGCGCAAAAACGCTATCAGGCAGGCAGTATTGCTTTGGTGGATGTAGAGCGCGCTCAAATTGAAGCTTTGGAAATACAGCGTCTATACCAACAGGCGCTTTTAAAACAGCAAACTGTGGCGCGTCAGCTTTCTAATTTATGGGGTGAAACTACGTCGCAAATTGCGTTGAATAACAGCGTTACGCCTTGGCCTGAACAGAGCCAAAGTTTAGTTGAGCGTAATTTATCGGAAGGTTGGCTACAAAAATTGTATGCCTTGAATGTTCAGCAGGCAAATCAGCAAATTGAACATTTAAAAGTACAGGCACGTCCAAACCCAACCCTAAATATGGGCATGTCACGTACCAAGTCTCCAACTGACGCCAATGATACGGCCTTGGTACTTGGTGTGGATATTCCGCTCAATATTTTTAACCGCCAGCAATATGCCATTCCAATGGCGCAAAAACAGCAAATTTTATTAAATCATCAGCAACAGCGCGAGTTAAAACAGCAAGTTTTGGACATTGCCAATAGCATTCACCAGCTTAAAGGTCTGCGTATGCAGTTTGATGCCACAGGCAATCAGATTGGTTTGGCTGAAAAGGTTCAAAACCGAACTTTGCAAGGTTTTCAGGCAGGTAAATTTGCTATTACAGACGTACAGCAAACCACAAAACAACTCCAAGACCTTCGACTTAGCCAAATGCAAATTTTGGCGCAGGCTTGGCAAAGCGCACTCAGTGCTGAAGCCTTAAGTATTGGAACCAGTTATGAAGAAATCAGCCGTTCAGATGCTTATAGCCAATTGAATAAAAAAGCCATTGAGGCATCCCAAAATCTCATCAACAGCGCATCAGCACAATAAGGCAGTTAATCACATGAAAATTAAACAAGATGGAAAAATTTCACAGCCTTTGATGATTGCAGTTTTGGTTGGCCTAACGCTGATGCTGTGTACTGCTATTTGGTTAAGTACAAATAAATCCGATGCGGATAAAACTGAGTCGGAAGGTGAAAATAGCGAAGCCAAAAAGAGTGATACTGAAGCAGAACATGCGGAAGAAGGTGAACTGCAACTCACCACTCAACAAATGGTGGAACAAGGAATTAAAATTGCGACTGTAGAAAATGGTCTGGTCGAAAATATTATTCAATTGCCGGGTAAATTGGCGGTCAATACAGATCAGCAGGCACATATTTCCCCAAACTTCAGCGGTCATGTCGAACAAGTCAGTGTAGCACTCGGTCAAACTGTACAAAAAGGTCAAACTTTAGCTGTGCTGTCAGTACCTGAATTGATTGATCAGCAAGCCAATTTACGTATGGCAGAAGCCAATTTAGATTTAGCCCGTCAAGATTATCAGCGTGAGCAAAAGCTATGGTCTCAAGGAATTTCTGCCAAACAGGACTTCCAGCGTGCTGAAAATGCCTATCGTCAGGCTCAAATTAGCGTACAGTCAGCACAATCGCGCTTACAAGCTTTGGGCGCGAATAGCGGTCAAAACGGACGATTTATTATTCGTGCGCCAATCGCTGGCGTGATTAGTCAAAAAGATATTGTGGTGGGTGAAAATGTGCAATTGGCAGATCAATTGTTCACCATTGAACAGCTAAAAGATTTGTGGCTAGAATTTAACTTAACTCATCAATATTCCGCACAATTACAAACGGGTCAAAACGTCTCTTTCAAAATCAATGGCTCAGATCAGCTCTATAGCGCAGAGGTACAAAGCCTGACGTCAAAGGCAGATGTGCAAACGGGACGCTTGGTGGTACGTGCCAAATTAAAACAACAATCTGCTGAGCTTCGCCCGAATGTGATGGTCAACGTGCTATTGGCTGATTCAGGTACTAAAAAAGCATTACGGGTGCAAAAGTCCGCCGTGCAAATTATTGAGGGTCAAGACAGTATTTTTATTGTTGAATCTGAGCTAAAAGGCCAAGTGCATTTAAAAGCACAAGCGCTAAAACTTGGACAAGCATCCAGTGATGGGCAATGGCTAGAAGTGATTTCGGGTCTTGAGGCAGGGCAAAAGTATATTTCCCAAGGCAGTTTTTTACTGAAATCTGAACTGGAAAAAGACGAGGCTGGCCATGAACACTAATTCAGAGAACCCGAACACAGATTTACCAAAGCCAGAAGGTCTATTCGAACGCATTATTCAGTTTTCAATTCAAAATGCAATTTGGGTGATGCTGTTTGTCTGCACATGGATTGCCGTCGGGATTTACAGTTATCAAAAACTGCCGATTGATGCAGTACCTGATATTACCAACACCCAAGTGCAAATTAATACGCAGGCCAATGGCTTTACAGCGTTAGAAGTTGAACAGCGGATTACTTATCCGATTGAAAATGCGATGGCAGGTATTCCAGATTTGGAGTTGACCCGTTCTATTTCCCGTTATGGCCTGTCACAAGTCACGATTGTCTTTAAAGACGGTACGGATATTTACTGGGCACGTCAGCAAATTAATCAGCGGGTACAGGAAGTTCAGTCGTCATTGCCAGCTCAGGTTTCTCCGACGATGTCGCCAGTTTCGACAGGTTTGGGCGAGATTTATCAATGGGTGCTGAAAGCAGAACCCAATGCAAAAAAAGCAGATGGTACGGCATATAGCGCGATGGATTTGCGTGAAATTCAGGACTGGATTGTGCGTCCGCAATTACAGCGTGTACAAGGTGTTGCCGAGGTCAACAGTATTGGTGGTTTTAATAAAACCTACGTGGTTTCACCTGATTTAAACCGCATGCAACAGCTGAACCTGTCATTAGAACAATTACAGCAAGCGCTTACAGAAAATAATGAAAACCGTGGTGCAGGATTTATTGAGGAAAATGGTCAGCAGTTAACAGTTCGAGTGCCGGGAACCTTAAACACCATTTCAGATATTGAAAACACCATGATTGACAGCCCAAATGGCAGTCCAATTCGGGTGGGTGATATTGCGCAAGTCTCCATTGGGCATGATTTGCGCACAGGTGGTGCAACCTATAACGGAGAAGAAACGGTTTTAGGTATTGCCATGATGGCTATGGGACAAAATAGCCGAACTGTCTCGAAAGCTGTAGATTCCAAAATTAAAGACATTCAAGCCAGCTTACCCAAAGGGGTAAAAATTGAAACAGTGTATGACCGTACCACATTGGTGGAGAAAGCGATTAAAACCGTTCAAAAGAACTTGGTTGAAGGCGCAATTCTAGTCATCATCATTTTATTTATCTTTTTAGGCAATATCCGTGCAGCACTCATTACGGCCTGTGTTATTCCGCTGTCAATGCTGTTTACCTTAACCGGCATGGCACAAAAGAATATCAGCGCGAACCTAATGAGCTTAGGCGCATTGGATTTCGGTATTATTGTTGATGGTGCAGTGGTGATTGTTGAAAACTGTATACGACGTTTAGCCCATGCACAGCAAATTTTGAAACGCCCATTAACGCAAAATGAACGCTTTAAAGAAGTCTTTTTGGCTGCACGTCAGGCACGCCGTCCGCTGATATTTGGACAATTAATTATTTTAGTGGTGTATTTGCCAATTTTTGCTTTAAGCGGTGTAGAAGCAAAAATGTTCCATCCGATGGCATTAACCGTAGTATTGGCGCTTGTTGCGGCGATCATTCTGTCTATTACATTTGTACCTGCAGCTGTAGCGCTTTGGGTGAAAGGTGAAATTAAAGAAACAGAAAGCCGTTGGATGACTTGGCTGAAAAAGCAGTATCTTCGAATATTAAATACAGCTTTTCATTACAAGGCTGTGGTGATGACTTTTGCACTGTGTTTACTGCTCATTACTGGGCTTTTAAGCACTAAAATTGGCAGTGAGTTTGCACCACAGCTGAGTGAAGGTGATTTTGCAGTTCAATTGATGCGCTCTCCTAGCACTGGTTTAGAAGAATCATTAAAAATGCAGGAAAACGCTGAGAAACTGCTGTTGAAAAAATTCCCAGAGATTCAGGCTGTATTTGCTCGTACAGGTACGGCAGAAGTGGCAACTGATGTAATGCCTCCGAACATTTCCGATGGTTATATTATGCTCAAACCTCGAAATGAATGGCCGAACCCTAAAGAAAGTGTGGATGAACTGCGTGGCCGTATGGTGGCTTATGTGGCTACGATTCCTGGCAATAACAGTGAGTTTTCTCAACCGATTGAACTGCGCTTTAATGAGTTGATCTCAGGTGTGCGTAGTGATGTGGGCGTTAAAATATTTGGCGATGATATGCAAGTGCTCAACACAGAAGCCACTAAAATCGCCAAAATTATGCAGCAAGTTGCGGGGAGCAGCGCCGTAAAAGTTGAACAAACTTCAGGTTTACCTTTATTAAATATTGAAATAGATAAGGCTTTGGCTGCGCAATATGGTTTAAGCGTTAAATCTATACAGGATACTGTGGCAGCCAGTGTCAGTGGACAAAGTGTAGGAGAGATTTTAGAAGGTGATCGCCGTTTTGATTTTGTTATTCGTTTAAATGATCAAGATCGTAATGTAAGTACGATTTCACAACTACCGTTAAAGTTGCCAAATGGTGGCAGTATTGTACTCTCAAATGTTGCCACAGTCTCTAATGTAGATGGGATCAATCAAGTCAGCCGTGAGAATGGTAAACGCCGTATTGTAGTAACTGCCAATGTTGAAGGCCGTGATTTAGGTTCTTTTGTGGCGGATATGCAGACTCAGCTGAAACAATATGCATTACCAAGCGGTTATTGGATTGAATATGGCGGTCAATTTGAAAACCTTGCATCTGCCAAAGCAAGAATGCAAATTGTCATTCCTTTAGCACTACTGACCATCTTTATTTTATTAATGGCAGTATTTCATAATGTGAAAGAAAGTCTGCTGGTCTTTACTGGCGTACCCTTTGCCTTAACGGGCGGTGTATTGTTTCTTTGGTTAAGAGATATTCCGCTTTCGATGTCTGCAGGGATTGGATTTATTGCACTCTTAGGTGTTGCTGTGCTGAATGGCCTGGTCATGCTGACCTTCATTAAAGAACTGGGGGACAAATATCCATTGCATGAAGCCGTATGGCAGGGCGCTGTACTTCGATTACGCCCAGTACTCATGACTGCCTGTGTTGCCTCTTTAGGTTTTGTACCAATGGCTTTGGCAACAGGTACAGGTGCGGAAGTGCAACGGCCTTTAGCCACGGTTGTGATCGGCGGTATTCTTTCTTCCACCTTGCTGACCTTGGTGCTATTGCCAGTGCTCTACCGCTGGCTTAATACAGCTCGATCTCAATAATCTAGACTAAGCAATTTTGATTAAAACGATATTGCATTAACCCATACGGTTCATTCATTAGACAGAATGGATCGTATGGACTTACGATTTATCAATATTTAAACACAGCTAAAATCAGCAAATCAGTATAAGCCGATATTCTCCTACATTTTCTACAGGTGCGCGGTGTACACAAGGCAAAACTTGCTGTGTAGGATGATCCACCGCTAAACGCCAAAGATGACCATTGCCTAGATTTACAGGCACAGCATTTTCTTTGAGCTGATAATGTAAATCAAAAAAATATTCCGCTAAAAAATCATCAAATTCTGAGGTAGGGCCATCGTACAAATCTTTAAGTTGTTCTCGTATTTTAGGAATTAAGATTCTTTGTGTCACTTGATCATTTGGCACAATATCACTGGAAGCACCATAATATGTACATAAAAAGGTATCGGTAGCGATAGGTGATCGATCGACATGAAAAGAATAAACATCGGTTGAGATGAAATCGAATTCATCATCTCGTTCATAACATTTGAGTAAATTCAGCGAGGGTGATGCACCAAATGCTGTTAATTGTTGCATGTCATTTAAAATAATTTCTCTGGCTAAATGACCTTGCGCTGAAAGCGTTAATTTCTTCAGATCATCTATGGAAACTTCAGTAATATTTTCAATCAGTTCTAGTTTTTCGACTATTTCTTTAAAGTCGCCTTGTAAGTTGCGTTGCCAGCAAAGCGCGTTCATTTGACCTTCAAAATGACTATGAATCAATTCAGAAAATGTAGTGACTACACCAATTTGAGGATGCTGGAAAAAAGTATTGCTCATAATAGGGATCAAATTAAATCTGAGACGAAGATACTGCGTGCAAGGAATAGCTAGAAGGGTTCAGCAGTTTTATTTTATCTTAAAACATAAACTGCTATACAAGATTATTTGAGCGTAGGTATTAATCGTTACGCTTTCTGTTTGGCTTTTTGGCGTAAAACATACAAATATAAGCTTTCTACTTTTTCACGTGCCCAAGGTGTAGTACGTAAGAATCGTAGTGACGATTTAACGCTTGGATCTATGCAAAAACATCTAATTTCAATTTTACGACTTAAGCCTTCAAAACCACCATAGTAATCCAATAATTCATCCAAGATGTCAGCAAGTTTTTTGCCGTGTAAAGGGTCATTGGAGGTGCTCATATTAGATCAATCATATTTTGGGAGACCATTATTATAACCTGAGCGAGTTGAAAAATGAGAGGGTTTCAAATTAAACCTTTTGAACATAGGAAATTGCAGTTTATTTAAAAGTTAAAATTATTTGAAATTAGGATACTTCACTGAAGAAATAAACCTTGGCTCGATTCTCTCCAGTGAAGTTGCGCCAATGTGTCAGCGGATCTAGGGCGCAATCTTGGATAACTTATTTAACTTTTGTTCACCTAAAGTCAGATTCATAAGATAAATTTCAATATTTATATTTATATATCAGTGAATTATATATTTTTACTCACGGGTTTTAATATCAATAATTCATGAACCATTATTTAGATTGTCTATCTTATATTTTTTTAATAAAAATAAATTCTTTTTAAGAATAATAGCTTACTGAGCTTATTCAGCTTTATTTTTCATAAATAAATCAAATCTTAATATTTCAATTTCTAGATCTAATTAATTATTGTTTGCTCAAGTTGTTATAACAAGTTGAATGCGATGTCGGAACCAACAAGCAAAACGAGCCAGTTGCCTTTGTATGAACAAGTCAAAGGGCAGTTACAGCAAAAAATTCACTCAGGTGAATACCCGGCATTGAGTCAATTGCCATCGGAAAATGAGCTTTCAGAGTTGTTTTCTGTGAGCCGTATTACCATTCGTCAGGCGCTGCATAAGCTTTCACAGGATGGGTTGATTTTTAAAGTGCATGGCAAAGGTACTTTTGTCAGTAAGCCGAAAGCCTATCAAAACATCACACAGCTTCAAGGTTTCGCAGAAGCCATGTCATCGAGTGGGCATCACATTTTAAATGAAGTGTTGTCGATCGAATTCATTGAAGCACCGCTCAAAGTCGCCTCCAAATTGAAATTGGCTGTGCGTAGTCAAGTGGCTGAAATTAAACGGGTACGTTTGCTGAATAACGAACCTGTGTCTTATGAGTTGACTTATTTACCTGTAGAAATTGGCTTACAACTTCAAAACAAACAGGTGGATTTACGTGTTAGCGATATTTTCACCGCCATTGAACAAGACTTATCTATACCACTGGGTTATGCCGACTTAAACATTGATGCCATACAGGCAGATGATGAATTAGCACAGCTACTTTCAGTGGACATTCATACACCTATTTTACGTGTGGAACGACTCACACACGATGCTAATGAATATCCGATTGACTACGAATATTTGTACTTCTCAGGCGAAAGCTTCCAGTACCAATTACGCATTTTTCGTTAATCAGGATCAAGGAAATATCATGGAAACCAAACATTTAGAATATGACATTGTAGTCATCGGCGGTGGAACCGCAGGGCCAATGGCTGCGATCAAAGCTAAACAAGCCAATCCTGATTTAAAGGTATTACTGATTGAAAAAGCCAATGTAAAGCGCAGTGGTGCAATTTCAATGGGGATGGACGGTTTAAATAATGCGGTGATTCCAGGTTATGCCACGCCTGAGCAATATACCAAGGAAATTACCATCGCCAATGATGGTGTGGTCAATCAAACGGCCATTTATGCCTATGCACAAAATAGTTTTAAAACCATTCAACAGTTGGATCAATGGGGCATCAAATTTGAAAAAGATGAAACAGGTGAATTTGCTGTAAAAAAAGTTCATCACATGGGTGCTTATGTGTTGCCGATGCCTGAAGGACATGATGTTAAAAAAGTCCTGTACCGTCAAATGAAGCGTGCGCAGGTCAAAATTAATAACCGTATCGTGACCACCAAACTGCTTAAAAACGAACAAGGTGCAATCAATGGTGTACTTGGTTTTGACTGTCGTAGCGGTGATTTTTATGTCATTAAAACCAAAGCTGCCATTTTATGTTGTGGTGCTGCGGGACGTTTAGGTTTGCCATCTTCAGGTTATTTGATGGGAACCTATGAAAATCCAACCAATGCTGGCGATGGCTATGCCATGGCTTACCATGCAGGTGCTGAACTTGCCAATTTGGAATGTTTTCAAATTAATCCTTTGATTAAAGATTATAACGGGCCTGCTTGTGCTTATGTGACAGGACCACTGGGTGGTTATACCGCAAATAGTAAAGGTGAACGTTTCATTGAATGTGATTACTGGAGTGGTCAGATGATGTGGGAGTTTTACCAAGAACTTGAAAGCGGTAATGGCCCCGTATTCTTAAAAGTTGATCATTTAGCAGAAGAAACCATTCAAACCATTGAAGAAATTTTACATACCAATGAGCGACCAAGCCGTGGCCGTTTTCATGAAGGGCGTGGCACCAACTATCGTTCTGACATGGTGGAAATGCATATTTCAGAAATTGGTTTCTGTAGTGGTCATAGTGCGTCAGGTGTGTGGGTCAATGAAAAAGCTGAAACTTCTGTGAAAGGTCTATATAGCGCAGGCGATATGGCGGCTGTACCACACAACTATATGTTGGGTGCATTTACTTATGGCTGGTTTGCAGGTGAAAATTCTGCGGAATATGTCGTAGATGTTGCAGATTCAGAGCTCAATCAAGCAGAAATTGATGCAGAACGTGAACGGATTTTTGCACCATTAACCCGTAAACAGGGCTTACCCTCAGACCAAGTGGAATACAAGTTACGCCGCTTTGTAAATGACTATTTGCAACCGCCAAAAACACGTCAAAAAATGGAAATTGGTTTACGTCGTTTTGAAGAAATTAAGCAGGATATTGCTCAAATTTCTGCTTCAAACCCACATGAACTCATGCGTGCTGCCGAAGTGTCTGTGATTCGGGACTGCGCAGAAATGGCGGCTCGGGCATCTTTATATCGGACGGAAAGCCGTTGGGGACTGTATCACTACCGTGCCGATTTCCCAGAAAAAAATAATGATGATTGGTTCTGTCATGCACATTTGAAAAAAGATGCACAGGGCAATATGACGAGCTTTAAAAAGCCGATTGAACCCTATGTGGTCGCGATTGAAAAAGCAGAACAAAACTCATATGACCAACTGCGTATTCAAAAACAGCAATTGGCGCTTGCAGAATAAATTTTAAAATATTCAAGATACGGAAATATAAAAATGGCACTGATATTTAAAGAAGTTTCACATCGAACTGTAGCTCCAGTCTTGGTCGATGAAGATAAATGTATTGCGGATAAAGGCTGTACGGTCTGTGTAGATGTTTGTCCGATGGATTTGTTGGCGATTGATCCTGAAACCAATAAAGCCTTTATGCAATTTGATGAATGCTGGTACTGCATGCCTTGTGAAAAGGACTGCCCAACCGATGCAATACACGTCAATATCCCGTATTTATTAAAATAAAAGAGACTCATCCATGCGTAAATTAACAACACAAAAAGCGCTAATCAGTACCATCGTCGGTCTAGCCGTTGTAGGGGGGCTAAGCGCTTGTGACAGTAAAAATACTGATAAAACCAATACAAATAGCACATCAGCAAAAGCTGAAACAGTTCGCATCGCCATTGGTACACAAGATACAACCATTAACTGTGCAACGGGTGGTTTACTGATCCGTGAACTGAATTTACTCGATAAATATTTGCCCAAAGATGGTGAATATAAGAATGTGAAATATGACATTCAATGGAAAAACTTTACTTCAGGTGCTCCATTAACCAGTGAAATGGTGGCAGACCGATTGGATATTGGCGCAATGGCAGATTTTCCTGCGGTCAATAATTTGGTGGCTTTTCAAAAGGCAGGTAAACAAAGTCTATTTTTAAATCCTCTATCAGGGAGTACTACGGGCAGTGGTAACGCAATCGTTGTGCCGACAGACTCTCAAGTGAATTCGATTGCAGAACTGAAAGGGCAAACGATTTCTGTACCTTTTGCTTCGACTGCACACGGCTTATTGCTGCGAGTTGCCAAAGAACAAGGTTGGGAGCTGGATAAAGACATTAAAATTATCGCGCAAGCACCTGAAGTTGCAGGTCCTGCATTAAAGAGCAATAAGATTGCCGCACATGCAGACTTTGTGCCTTTTGGTGAGTTGTTTGCATATCAAGGTATTGCTCGAAAAATTTATGATGGCTCGCAGGCCAATGTACCGACTTTTCATGGTTCGATTGTTGCTAAAGACTATGCCGAAAAACACCCTGAAGTGATTAAAGCCTATCTGCAAGCGACCATCGAGGCAAATCAATTGCTACAAAAAGAACCTGAAAAATATAGTCAGCTCATTGCTGATAAAACCGGTATTCCTGCCGAAGTCGTATATTTGTTTCATGGGCCATTGGGTTTACAAACCCGAGATTTAACATGGAAACCTGAATATCGCCAAGCGACGCAAACCGCAGTCGATACCTTAAAAATATTAGGTAAAAATGACGGAAAAATTGATGTAAATCAATTTATTTCAGAGCAATACATTAAAGATGCATTTTCAGCATCCAAGCTCGATTATGCCAAGTCATTAGCCAATTATGGCAAATCACCTTTGATTGCCAAGGATGCCTTAACAGGTGAGCCAATTCAAACCTTTAAGCATGTGACGCAAATTTGGGTCAAAGGTGAAAACCAAGTGCGTAGTTATGAAACGGCTGAACATGCATTCCAAGATTTAAAGAAAATTCAGCAAGCTGGTCAGCAAACCCGTGTGGTGTATAGCCAAGATTTCCAAAGTGATATCAAGCTGCTGTCAAATTTAGCATGGTTCGCAACCAATCAAACGGGACAGATTCAGGCATTTTTACTCAAAGATGATGCCACTAAGTTTGCGCAAACCCACAGCGGTAAAGTCTATGATTTTAAAGCCGTTCAACAACTCGTGAAATAAAGGCAATCACATTGTCTAGCCTAATCGCCAACAATGAGGAAACGCATTATGGGAAGTTTAGTTGAAAATCAGGAAAAGGGGCTGCATCCAGCCATTTCCGTAAAATGGGATGCACTTAAAAATCCAAAATTGAGTCAATTTATATTGGGTAGTGTTTCGCTAGTGTTGTGCTTATTGCTTTGGCAAGCGTTGGCTCAATTTAAAATTAATCTGGGTATTGTGAATTTTAGCAATGTACCGACACCTGTTGAAGTCGTTCAAGCCATTATTCAATTTTTCCAACTGCCGACGGCTTTGGCACATTTAAAAGCCAGCATGTTACGGGTGCTGATTGGTTTTGCTTTAGCGGGGGTGATTGGCGTGGCATTAGGCTTGCTGATTGGTCAATATAAGAAAATGGCAACTTTTTTTCTGACACCACTTGAGGTCTTGCGTCCAATTCCTGCGGTGGCTTGGATTCCATTGGCGATTTTGATTTTTCCATCGTCTGAAGCTTCCATGATTTACATCACTTTTATTGGAGCACTCTTTCCAATTTTATTGAATACCATTCATGGGGTGGAAGCAGTTGATCCTCGACTGATTGCATCTGCAAAAAGTCTCGGTGCATCTGAATTTGCCATTGTACGTGAAGTGGTCATACCGGGGGCTTTACCAAATATCACTACAGGTCTATCCATTGGTATGGGGACATGCTGGTTTTGTTTAGTTACGGCTGAAATGATTTCAGGTCAGTTAGGCATTGGTTATTTCACTTGGGAGTCTTTCACGCTACAGAATTACAGCAGCATCGTGGTCGGAATGTTACTGATTGGTGCCTTGGGCATGATGAGTAGTGCCTTAGTACGTTGGATTGGTAAGAAATTTACTCCCTGGTATCAATTGAGGAAAGCCTAATGACTGAGCATGTGAACCCATCTCTGAAAAAACTCGGTGAAATTGACATCCGCAATTTGTCTTTACATTTAGGACAAGGCCAGCAGCGTTTTCAAGCTTTAAATCAAGTCGATATGCATATTCAAGCGGGCGAGTTTGTGTGCTTACTTGGACCTTCGGGTTGTGGTAAATCCACACTACTTGGCGCATTGGCTGGGCATTTGGCGTATAGCGCTGGTGAATTGCTGGTCGATACTGAAACAGTGTCTAAACCGCATCCTGATCGTGGCTTGGTATTCCAGCATCACACATTATTTCCTTGGAAAAGCGTCATTGAAAATGTTGCTTTTGGCTTAAAAATGAAAGGTATTTCACCAACTGAGCGCCTAAAACAAGCACAGCACATGATCGACTTGGTGGGACTAACGGGTTTTGAACAAAAATTTCCAGCAGAACTCTCAGGGGGGATGCAGCAACGCGTGGAAATTGCCCGTGTACTGATTAATCAGCCTAAAGTTTTACTGATGGATGAACCCTTTGGTGCTTTGGATGCCCAAACTCGCATTCGTATGCAGCAACTCCTACTTGATATTTGGCAAGATATTCAAACCACAGTGCTGTTTATTACCCATGACATTGATGAAGCGCTGTTTTTGGCGGATCGGGTGCTGATCATGAGCCATCGTCCAGGGCGAATTATTGAGGAAATTCCACTGAATTTTGCCCGTCCTAGAGACATTGACATTGTTACATCGCCAGAATTTACCGAATTAAAGAAACATTGTATGCATGCTTTAAAGCGTGAAATTTTAGAAGATATGAATCGATTAAATCCTTTGGGGATTCCCAAAAAAGCAGTTGTAGAAGGATAAACCCCATGCAGTTCCAATACCCCGAATTAAAAAATATAGATGAAGATGATTTAGATTTTCTTGAGCAACTCAATCAAGAGGATGAAAAAAGACGGTTTATCGCATTAATGAATATTGCTGATGAAGAGCGGGAAGATTTATTACCTTGGTTGCATTATGCATTGGCACATGATCCAGCATCTTTAGTACGTTTAGAATCGGCAAAACGACTTGAAGGTTGGGAAGATCCACACAGTTTAAATGCTTTGGCTGGAGCATTATTAGATCCAGATGCTGAAGTGGTTGCAGCAGCGACGCAAAGTTTAAGTGAAGTTAAACAAGCTCAATCTGCAGAGGTTTTAGCAGGATATTTGGCTAAAGAAGAAACTGCGGTCAAAGTTGCCATTTTAAGAGCCTTAAAACCTTTACGTGATCTTAGTTTTTATCAAGAAATTGAAAATCATATTCATCACACAGATGTATTAGTACGCCGTGAAGCGGTGAGTACATTGAGTTGGTTACAGCAAGAACAAGCCGTTAGTAGTTTAAGTCAAATTGCACGCAACGACCCAGATTTAGAGACTCGTCGTATTGCAACAGGTGGGTTAGGTTATGTAAAACAGGCACATCCTGAAGTTATAGATGCTTTAGCCTATGGTTTAGCCTCACAAGATTGGCAATTGCGCGTTGAATCTGCATTAACCATTGGAAAATTAAAATTAGCCTCACTTGAAGAAAATTTAGTTGAATTGTTGTATGACACCTATTGGCAAGTGCGTATTGCAGTGGTGCGTAGTTTAGGACTCATTAAATCCAAGCAAGCTTTGGATGGCTTAGCACATAATTTTGACTTTGAGATTAGCAACCTCCGTAAAGAGGTTGCTTTGGCTTTGGGTGAAATAGGTGGCAACCAAGCTAAACAACTTTTACAAAATCACGCCGATGATCCAGACCCTGAAGTGCGTAAAGCGATTCGTATTGGTTTAGGGTTAATTTTGGAGCAAGCCAGTGCAGAATAATTTGCAAACAAAACCAACAGATATTCAGTTTGATGTTGAGCGAAATCTTATACATTTTATTTGGTCGGAAGAAAAGATCGTCACTTTAAGTCATGATCAACTACGAAATGCATGTCCTTGTGCATTTTGTCGTTATAACAAGATTAAGAAGTTACCGGTTTCATTGGTCGAACATGTACAGGTTACCGAATTAAATAGTCAAGGTTATGGTGTACAGATCTGTTTCAGTGATGGTCACAATCAAGGTATTTTTCCTTGGGAATATTTAAAAAATATTTTATAAAACAATTTAAGATGAATATTTATTAAATATTCATCTTTTTATCCGTAATAAATCATTAAGTAACTTAAAAAACAATAATTAAAAGAATATTTAATAAATGCATTAGATGTAAGAAGAACAACAACAATAAAAATTACATGAAAGTGTTAATGCAGCAAAATTACATGGTTAAACCAATGTGATAGCTGACGTAATAGTGCATGAGAAATTTAATCTGAAGAAAAGAAAATATGAGATTAACTTCATAGAGGTGTTGAGTTATACCTCTAAAAAAAAAATGATCTTTTGATACTAAAAGCCAATAAAGCTAAAAATGAAATTTTCCATAGTGGGTTTTATTTCATAATTAGCTTTATTTTTTTTGATTTCATTTTTAGCTTTAATTTCCGCTGAAAATTTCAAAATTAACTTTTATGGACATGTCAGCGGATCTAGGGCGCAATCTTTGATATCTTATTTAACATAATATACATTATACGAAATAGTATAATTAAGACTTTGATATTTAATATTTTTTAATTTATTGGTGCTTAAATCTTTCATTTGTGTAACAAACTTGATTTGTTGCTCTTACACATCAAACATATTTTGTGCCGCCAAGATCCTACGCAATACTGACAATATTATTTGTCCTGCTACAATCCTCAGACAAGAAAAAAGCCATAACAACGATTGCTATGGCTAATTCACATTAATTTCTATATTTAAATCAGCCTACTGTTTACCTGATTTTTGATTTATGAAGATTTAATTTCTTTACTGCTAAATGCTTTTGTTTTTTGCTCTATTTGATCCGGCTTTAAAAATGACGACGCAATAATCGCAATCACTGCAAAGCCTGAAATATAGGCAATAATTAAATTGGGGCTTCCATCACCAATACTCAACAATTTCGTCGCGATTAATGGAGCTAAACCACCACCTAGCACGCCTGCAAATTGAACTGAGATTGAAATACCGCTATAACGTATTTCTGCTGGAAATTGGCGTGAAAATAACTGTGACTGCGGCGCATACATCAAAGGAAAAACTACGCCAATACCAATCACAATGGCCGTCCAAACCAATACAGGATCCTTGGTATTTAACATTGCAAAAAATGGATAGCTGTATAAAGCCAGTACGCATAAACCAAATCTAAACATGTTTTTTTGCCCAACTTTATCAGACAAATGCCCAAAAATTGGCGTAATGACCATGATGACCGCAGCACCACAAATCGTTGCAAACAAAATGTCTTGTCTAGGAATATTTAGCTGTGTGGTTGTATAGGCTAAAGCAAATGTCGATGCTAAATAGAACCAAGCATTTTCAGCAGCTCGAGATAAAATAATCGTAATCAACTGCTTAGGATGATTTTTAAACACTTGTTTTGCTGGAACTTTAATTGTTTCGGTTTGCGCTTTAACTTTTTCAAAGTCTGGCGACTCAGGCACTTTCACACGAATATACCAACCTACAGCCAGTAAAATAATGCTGGCTAAAAATGGTAGACGCCAACCCCAGCTAAATAACGCTTCTTCAGGTAACATTGAGACTAGACCTAAAGCCACGGAAGCGAGCAATAAACCACCACCTGTACTGGCTTGCGGCAAACTTCCCCAAAAGCCTTTTTTACCCGCTGGCGCATGCTCTACCGCCATGAGGACTGCTCCGCCCCATTCTCCACCCATGGCCATGCCTTGTATAAATCTTAAAATAATTAAACAAACCGTTGCCCAATAACCAATGGTTTCAAATGTCGGTAACAACCCAATCATCACTGTGGGAATACCCATCAACATTAATGTGACCAATAACATTGATTTACGACCAATTTTATCGCCAAAATGGCCAAAAACAATGCCACCGAGTGGACGACCAATAAAGCCTACAGCATAGGTAGCAAATGCTGCCAACACGCCAGTTAAGGGATCAAGATTTGGGAAAAAAAGTCGATTGAAAATGAGTGCTGCGGCAGCACCATAGATAAAAAAGTCATACCATTCGATGGTTGTACCCACCATGCTGGAAATACCCGCTAAACGATGCGAGGACTTAGCTGGTGGAGCTGTGTTTCCCTGTACATTTTGCATTGTTATCTTCCTTATTCTGCAAGATATTTCTATGTTGTATTTTCACGATGCTTGATTTATGTGATGATTTTCTTCTTGAAAATCAATTTTTTAGATCTTATATGTGTTTAATTTACGCTGAGTCACTTGTTCATATCGAATAAGAAATTAAGTATGAATATTGACCAATGGTTTGAACCGTTAAAGTTTTTTAAATCACTGATTAAATAGATATTTCCTCCATTATTTTGTCTAAAGTCGGACTAGACTGTTGCCACTTTGGCTGCTTGTCTTTATCCACAATTAATGCGCGCACACCTTCGACAATATCGCCATGTTGAAACCAAACGTCTTGTAAATGTCGTTCAATTTGCATGCATTGCTTCAGTGAAAGCCCACGACCTAAATGCTGGAGTTGTAAACTGATTCTTTTCGCGATTGGAGATCGTTGTTTCAAGGTATTCCGTATTTTTAACGCCCACGGCTGAGCATCATTATGCTGTTCATTTTCAAGACTATTTTCAATGGCATCAATGCTCTCAAAACCAAAATGCTTACGAATTAAATCTGCATTTTGACTAAGTTCACTTTCCGCTGGTCGAGTAATATATTTCGCAATCAATTGTTCAATATTTTCTTTGCTGAGATGATTGGAATTTCTTAATTCTTCTTCTAATTGAACAAGTTGCTCACTCGGAACATGGTAGTCAATCAAATCTAGATACAACGCATCACTGGCACTGATTTGATCGCCTGTAGTTGCCATGTACACACCAATATCATCTAAACGGGATAAAAAGTGTGTCGCAGCCACATCTGGGAAAAATCCAATGGCAGTTTCGGGCATGGCAAATCTAGATTTTTCGCTGCTGACAAGCACATGACATGCTTGCGCTAAGCCAAATCCACCGCCAAGTACATAGCCATCGAGTATGACAATAATGGGTTTTTCATACGCACGAATGCTATTCAGCATTTCATACTCAGCTTGAAAATAAGCTTGATGATCTTCTTTACCATTCATGTAACTATCATAGAGATAGCGAATATCTCCACCTGCACAAAATGCTTTGGGACTATTTGAGCGAATAAGTACGGCATGAATATTGGTTTGATCAGCCCATAGTGCTAATTGCTGCTGAATGCCTTGGATCATTTCTAAAGACAAGGCATTTAAACTTGCCACGCGATCTAAACTGATTTGGCCTAAATGTCCATATTCTTCAATCATTAAGTTATTTGTACTCATATCCATATAATCCTTTTTTATTTTTAATTGTCTTTAAAATTGGCTTGGCGCTTTTCAACAAATGCTTGCATGCCTTCTTTTTGGTCTTGAGTTGCAAAAATCGAATGGAATGTTCTGCGTTCAAAACGCAAACCTTCTTGCAAACTGACTTCAAATGCACGGTTAATTGACTCTTTGATCATCATGGTTGCCACCACAGATTTTTCCGCTATTTTTTCAGCAGCTTTTAAGGTCTTTTCGACTAACTCCTCTTTAGGGAAGACTTGAGCAACTAAACCACTCTGCTCTGCTTCTACTGCGCCCATTTGTCTGGCAGTCAGACACATTTCCATGGCTTTGGCCTTACCAATAGCAAGCGTTAAACGCTGTGTCCCACCTATCCCCGGGATTACACCCAAAGTTACTTCTGGTAAACCAAATTTTGCATTGTCGGCACAGTAAATAAAGTCACACATGAGCGCTAACTCACAGCCTCCACCTAACGCATAACCACTGACAGCTGCGATTAGAGGTTTACGGCGCTGAGCAATTCGATCTGCCAGATGAAAAAAATCATCCAAATAAATATTCGGAAAACTCAGTTCAGCCATTTCTTTAATATCTGCACCAGCGGCAAAGGCTTTTTCTGAACCTGTAATAACCATACAACCGATGGTTGGATCTCGATCTAAATCATCTAAGGCTAAATTAAGGTCTTGAATTAATGTGCTATTCAACGCATTTAAGGCCTGAGGACGATTTAAAGTAATAAGTCCAACACCATTGTTCTTTTCGAGCAGAATCGTTTCAAATTGCATGTGAGATCCCTATATATGTTCAATATTTATGAGTAGGCTTCATATCTGAAGCCTTGTCGTTTAAATGTCTTAATGACAACGTTATAAGCTACGGGCAATTACTAAACGTTGAATATCACTCGTACCTTCATAGATTTGGCAAATACGCGCATCACGATATATACGTTCTATCGGGAAATCTTTGAGATAGCCATAACCACCAAAGACTTGTAATGCTGCGGAGCAAACACGCTCAGCCATTTCAGACGAAAAAAGCTTGGCCATAGACGCTTCATTTAAGCAAGGTTGCCCTGCTTCTTTTAAACGTGCCGCGTGATAGACCAATTGGCGTGCGGCTTCTATTTCTGTTGCCATACTTGCCAATCGGAACGCAACTGCCTGATGTTCAAAGATCGGCTTTCCAAAAGTAATACGCTCTTTGGCATATCGCGTTGCTTCTTCTAATGCTGCTCGTGCAAGACCAACTGCTTGCGCCGCTATACCAATACGACCGCCTTCTAGATTTGATAAGGCGATTTTCAAACCTTCACCTTCTTTTCCTAACATTAGGCTTTCATGCACTCGCACGTCTGTGAGTGCGATTTGGCAGGTATCTGAGGCATGTAATCCAAGCTTTTCTTCAGTACGAATCACTTCATAGCCAGCTGTTTCACGAGGGACAATAAAAGCACTCAAGCCTTTTTTCCCTGCACTTGGGTCAGTCACAGCAAAGACAATAATGACCCCTGCATTATGTCCAGAGGTAATAAACTGCTTAGCACCATTAATCACCCATTCATTGCCATCTTTGACTGCACGAGTTTTAATGGCAGCAGCATCTGAACCCGTATGCGGCTCAGTTAATGCAAATGCACCGATCATTTTGCCTTGTGCTAAAGGCACTAAATATTTCTGCTTTTGTTCTTCTGTGCCAAATTTAGCAATAGGAACACAGCCTACCGAGTTATGTACACTCATAATGGTTGAGGTTGCCCCATCGGCCGCGGCAATCTCTTCTAAAGCCATAACATAGGCAAGATTACCTGTATCTGAACCACCCCATTCATCTGATACCAACATACCCAATAAACCCAGTTCTCCCATCTGCGCTAAAGCCGCTTTGGGAAAGGTTCCGTGTTTATCCCATTCAGCCGCTTGAGGTTTAATTTGTTCCTGCGCGAAACTGCGTGCCATGTCCTGAATTAATAATTGTTCTTCGGTAAATTGCATCTTATCTTCCTGTACATCAATCAAATGCTTCCATCCAGTTTGAAAATGACTAGAACTGAATGAATGCTTGATTTTGATCCTGATTGTTCGGCATTCATTTAGAGTTAATCGTTACGTCATTTAACTTGCATGCTGCGTGGATTGTTTCGCAATCTCTTGATTTCTTAATAAGAAACGCTGAATTTTTCCACTTGGAGTTTTCGGCAGTTCTTGAACAAACTCCACCAATCGTGGATAAGCATGTGCAGATAGGCGCTTTTTCACAAATTGCCCTAGCTGCTCTGCTAACTCTTCTGACGCTGTGACATGCTCAGCTAAAATTACAAAAGCTTTTACGATTTCTGTCCGATCTGGATCAGGTACACCAATGACCGCTGCTTCAATCACTGCATCATGCTCAAGTAAAGCGCTTTCTACATCGAATGGCCCGATACGATAACCTGATGTGGTAATCACATCATCATTACGACCAACGAAGCTCATACTGCCATCTGCGTGTAATTCTGCGGTATCACCCGTGAGGTAATAATGCTTTACAAAGGGTGACTTACGACTTTCTTTATAGCCACCAAACCACATCATCGGTGATTGACTGATATCAACAGCCAGTACTCCTGGCGTTCCTGCATCTAGCTCTTGCCCTTGTTCATCAACAACCGCCACGCGATATCCCGGACTGGCATAACCTGCGACACCTGCGCGAATATCATGTTGTAAACCATGGTGATTACACACCACCATACCAACTTCAGTCTGACCATAATGGTCAAAGATCGGTGCATCTAGGACTTGTTTAAACCAGCGGAACACTTCAGGATTAAGCGGCTCTCCAGCACTACTCACGACTCTAAATTTACCTTTGAGTTTTGCCATTTGTTCAGGATCAGCTGCCATCATCATCCGATACGCTGTCGGTGCGCCTGCAAGGTTCGTCACTTTGTAGTCATCTACGATCTGACACAAACTATCAATGCTAAAACCACCTTCGTAAAAGAGTGTTGCATGTCCAAGTAAAAGTGGCCCAGTAATTCCGTAATACAAACCATAAGCCCAACCCGGATCGGCAATATTCCAAAACGAATCATCTTCACGTAGCCCTACCGCATTTTTCATATATTGACCAAAAGCGATCAAAGCTTTAAGCGGGACTTCTAAGGGCTTTGCAGGACCTGTAGTACCAGAGGTAAACATTAGAAGAAATGGATCATTGATGCTCTGTAAGACAAATTCACAATCTGTAGACTGTGCGTTTACTTCATCCCAAAAGTTTAAATCTCCCTGTTGTATCCCTTGACCCGCTGGATCTGCAACAGTAACGATTTGAGGACAATGTGCAACTTCATCTAATTTACTGCGATTACCAACATCGCTAATCACCAATTTGCTTTGTGCAAGGTGTAAACGATGTTCAATGGCTTTGGGGCCAAAGGCGGTAAACAGCGGTTGATATACAGCACCTATTCGCCAAGCCCCTAAAATCACCACAAGTAATTCAACTGTACGAGGTAATAAACCCGATACACGATCACCTTTTTGCACACCCTGTGACTTTAAAAAATTGGCAAATTGGCTCGACCACTGTTGTAGCTCTGCAAAGGTATATTGTTCTTTCCGCCCATCTTTGCCTTGCCAATATAGTGCAACCTTATTTTGATCAATCGCATGACGGTCGCAGCATTCATAACATGCATTTAATTGCTCTAAAGAGCCTGATAACATTTCTTTGGCAGCATAATTTAAGTCAAATGCCTTTGAAACATCTTGATAATTCGACATCTTCTCTACCTCAGTCTCAATTTATTGTTATTCCGACACGAGTGTTTGTATTGTTAGCCATCCCTAGGCCTGATTGGTGTTCAATGCGATTATTCAGCATCCTTAGGTAAATATTGCTGCACGATGCTTGAAAAATCTAAGTGTGCATTACCTTGTAAACACAGCTGTTGATACATCTGCTGAACCAGTCCGCCTAAAATAATCGGCTGTTTGACTTGTCCTGCGGCTTCTACAGCTAATCCTAGATCTTTCAACATCAACTGCGTTGCAAAACCATCGGTATAGCCACGTCCCGCAGGTGCATTTGCTGAGATACCCGGCCATGGATTACATACATCCGAACTCCAGCAACGTCCGCTCGAACTATTCACCACACCTGCTAAGGCTTGAGGATCAATCCCTAGACGCGCACCGAGCGCCATACCTTCAGCAACGGCTGCCATGGAAATACCAAGAATCAAGTTATTGCAAATTTTCGCAATTTGACCTGCACCCACATCACCACAATGCACAATGTTTTTACCCATGTGGCCCAATACCGCTTTGGTTTTTTCAAAGGTTTGATCATCCGAACCGACCATAAAGGTTAATGTACCTGCCTGAGCACCAATAGTTCCGCCTGAAACAGGTGCATCACAGATTTTTATCTGATGTGCAGCACCCGCCTCGGCTATATCCTTAATGGTTTGCGGATCAATGGTACTGCTATCGATACATAAGCTTCCTGCTTTCATTACCGCCAATACACCATTTTCTCCCAAGTACACCTCTTTGACATGCTTGGCAGCAGGCAACATGCTAATCAAGACATCTGCTTGTTTCGCGGCATCTTGTGGGCTGTGGCAAACGATGCCACCTGCTTCAGTAAAATGCTGAATCGCAATTTCACTTAAGTCGAAACCGTAAACCGTAAAACCTGCTTTGAGTAGGTTTTGGGCCATTTTTCCGCCCATGTTTCCTAAACCGATAAAGGCAATATTCATCCTTGAACTCCTAAATTAACGTAGGTTAATGGTGGTATTCACTTCACCTTTTTCTTGTGTATCTTCGAACCAACGACTGGTGATGGTTTTAGTTTGTGTATAGAACTGAACTGCTTGCTTACCATATGGACCTAAGTCACCCAGTTTTGAACCACGCGATCCTGTAAAACTAAAGAAAGGTACAGGTACAGGAATTGGAATATTGATACCCACTTGACCAATATCGATATCACTTTGGAATGTACGAGCAACTGCACCACTTTGTGTAAACAGTCCAACACCGTTGCCGAATGGATTAGCATTAATCAATTCAATCGCCTGCTCCAAAGTATCGACATGAATAATGGCTAAAACGGGCCCAAAGATCTCTTCGGTATAGATGCGCATATCGGTTGAAACTTGATTAAAAATCGTCGCTCCGACAAAGTTTCCTTGCTCATAGCCAATGACTTGAACATCACGACCATCCAGCAACAGTTCTGCGCCTTGTTCTACACCGCTTTGAATTAAATCCAATACACGTGCTTTTGCGCGAGGTGAAATGACTGGGCCAATATCGGTATTCGGTTCATGGCCTGCATTGACCTTCAGAGTTTTGGCTTTTTCAACCAGTTCATTAACCCATTCTTTACTTTCACCAACCATGACAGCAACAGACAAAGCCATACAACGCTGACCTGCTGCACCAAATGCTGCACCAACGAGAGCATTTAAGGTTTGTTCTTTATTGGCATCTGGCATCACCACCACATGGTTTTTGGCCCCCATCATCGACTGCACACGTTTTCCATGCTGTCCTGCAAGGTTATATACATGTGTACCAACGGCTGTAGAGCCTACAAATGAAATGGCCTTAATAGCTTGATGTGTGCATAAACGATCAACAACGTCTTTACCACCATGCACTACGTTTAATACACCTGCTGGAATACCGGCTTCAATCGCAAGTTCGACAAGCATCATGGTCGATAATGGATCTTGTTCAGATGGCTTTAAAACAAAGGTATTTCCACAGACGATGGCCATTGGGAACATCCACAGTGGAATCATCGCAGGAAAGTTAAATGGCGTAATTCCTGCACATACACCCAAAGGTTGCTGCAAGGTATAGGTATCCACACCACGTGCAACACCTTCTATATATTCGCCCATTTGAAGTGTGCCAACCGAACACGCATGCTCAACGACTTCTAAACCACGTTGAATATCACCTTCAGCATCTGCTAGCGTCTTTCCTTGCTCAGCAGTCAGTACACGGGCAATGTCTTTCATATTGCTACGGATCAGATCTTGTAGTTTCAGCATAATACGCATACGTGCTTGAACGGGGGTTAAGCGCCAAGTTTTAAACGCCTCTTGCGCTGAAGCAATCGCTGCATCCACTTCTTCCATAGTCGCCATTGGAACACGACCCAAAACCTCTTGAGTTGCTGGATTTAGAATGTCTTGCCACTTTGTAGTGTTTGACTCTACAAATTTACCGTTAATTAATAATTTAGCCGTCGCTGACTGAATATTTGACATTGTGTTCATGACCTCTCCATAGGCACTTATTGTTTTGTACTGACTTAGAAAATATCCAAAAGCCTTATATTTATATTTTCCAATTCACTTCAAACTAGCAAAGAAAATTTTGACTACCAATAGAGATTCACGCACGATTGATGTGCAAATATGCACAGGGATGACAATAACAATGAAAGTAGATTGGGATCATTTACAGTATTTTTTGGTTTTGGCTCGTGCGAAAACCCTAACCAATACCGCACGTATTATCGGTGTTGAGCACAGTACGGTTTCTCGACGTATACATGCGCTAGAACTGGCTTTAGGCACGCCATTATTTAAACGTGAAGCCACAGGTTATGAGCTCACTCTAGACGGTTTGGCACTGGTTCCTCGCGTTGA
The DNA here is from genome assembly GCF_013417755.1 of Acinetobacter sp. YH12231. Taxonomy (NCBI): domain Bacteria; kingdom Pseudomonadati; phylum Pseudomonadota; class Gammaproteobacteria; order Moraxellales; family Moraxellaceae; genus Acinetobacter; species Acinetobacter sp. YH12231. Next base: position 73,729 of record NZ_VPDJ01000011.1, on the reverse strand, counting down.
ACAAATGGAACAGGCATTTTTACAAATCGAAAAACCCAACCAACCTATGCAAGGTCGTGTGCGAATTGGCACACCCGAAGGGTTTGGAACGGCATTTTTGACACAGCTCTTGGCAGAATTGTCCAAAAAATACCCTCTGCTGACTATCGACCTTATTCCTGTACCGAAAATGATCAAGCTTTCACATCGTGAAGCAGATATTGTTATTTCCATCGATCGACCGAAATCAGGCCCCTATATCATTACTCGACTAGCAGACTATTGTTTAAAGATTTATGGCAGTAAAGAATACTTAAAAAACACGCAACCCATTCATACATTAGAAGATTTAAAATCACACACTTTTGTGAACTATATAGATGATCTAGTCTATAGCCCAGAACTGTATTGTTTAGAACGTTTACCTATTCAGCTCAATGCAAACTTTAGAAGTAGTAGTATTTTGGCTCAACAAATTGCTGTGAGTGCGGGTGCAGGATTGGCAATATTGCCCAAGTTTTTGGCCGAGGAAAAACCCGAATTAGAACAAGTCTTGGCGCAAGATGTTCGTTTTGTGCATACCTTTTGGATGCTGACCTTAGTCGATTTACAGCATGAGCCGCGTATTAAACTGGTTTGGGACTTTTTGAGAAAAAGAACTGACCAATATCATAGTTTATTAATGGATTAAGTCAGGATGGCTTCTTCCAAACTATAACTGTTATAGAAATTTAGATGAATGTTGTATCTATGCTTTCAGGCGATATACCCCAATAATCACCTATAACCACTAGGGATTTAGAGTACATCTTATGAGCAATCAAGAGCCTAAAAAACCGCAAAAATATGCAGACAGTGAAATTTCAGATAAGGCCTTTAAACGTGCCATTATTTGGTTCTCGATCTATGTGCTTTTATTCTGTATTGGTGTAGCGTTTGTCGTTGGTGCAGATAATTCCTATCTAACTTAAGCGACAGTATTATTCACTTATTGCAACTCGCTATTGCATGTATATCTTACATTTCATGTTTGCTAGTGATCAGATCATATTGAATTGATCATTAGGCCAAATAAATTGGTTTAAATTTGAATTTAAAAAAAGCTTGTAAGTCTAGATTTACAAGCTTTTTGCATTTTTAAAGTGATCAATTCACAGCTATAAACTTAATTAGTCATCTTTATCGCTTATGCAGGACTCTGTTTTTTAACTTGGTGCTGAAGATGCGTTTGAATGTATTCACCGTAGACCGACATTTTTTCAAAGATATGCTCTGAATAAAACATGTCTTCTACCAAGACTTGCGCACGGTCAAACTCATATAAACCTAATCGATGTAAAATTTTCGCATTGATAAACGAAAACTTTTGGCATAAATCGATATATTGCTGATCTTTGTCTTTAAATAGCAGCTTTAACATATTGATTTTATTTAGATCAAAATCAATCGGTTCAACTTTATCCGCCAAGACATGGATTTCAACATCTAAAAATTCAGCGAGCTGTTTTAATTTTTCTAAGTCGATATCTAGATGTGTAATACAAATGATTTTGGAAACTTTCGGATTACATAAGCTATTGATCAAACTAAAATAGAAGTATTCTGCTGGCGATAGTTGTTCATTATGTAGCTCAATGTAGACATTGAGTCCCAATAAAACATCATCAACTTTAAATGCGCTAAGTTTAGCCTCCGCTTGATAATAACGATTTAATATCGCAACATTTTCAGGGCTTTGTGGTGTAGCGTAGATCACCTTCTGATTCAAATTCGCTAAGATAAAGGGTGCAAATAAAAAAGCCGCATTTTCAGCCTTGGCATTCATATGCTCCTGACAAATACTGACATAGCCCACTTGCTGTACTTGACGCAAAATTCGACTGCGTAACAGCACCGCTTCTAAATTAGTATGCTGTTGTTGCAGCAGATGCAGCGTTGAATCTGTCAATGGAACATCCACCAGTAAATGTTGTAACAGTTCTAATTCACTGGCTTTAAACATACTCAACTCCCTAACTTCCATACCATTTGACGCCACAAATGTTGTGGTCAATGCACCTTATAAAAAATTCAAGCTTAAAACTAGATACAGTGAATTTGAAAAAACATATAACAGTACAGCCTCATCTGTTATAAAAATATAATGCATAATTAATTTTACTGATATATTTATAACAGAATCTTGTCTTGTTGATGACTATGTATAAATCGGAACAGCTTGCTCAGCACCTACGTCAACTGATTGAAAATGGCACTTTAAAAGCGCACGAAAAGCTCCCGTCTTTGCGTGAACAAGTGCAGTTGTCCGGTTTTAGTTTGATCACGGTCATGAATGCCTATCAGGAGTTGGAATCGCGTGGCTTAATCTATGCACGTGAAAAATCAGGCTACTATGTGGCGCAAGGCTTAGTCGAAATAGAGGCTGAACACGCTCAAATCGTGTCCTTAAACACGCCGGTTGAAATTAACTCTCTGGTCTTTAAGTATTTAAAATCAATACAAGATGAAAAAATCGTTCCATTGGGATCAGCTTTTCCAGCTCAAGACATTGTTTTTTCTAAAAAGTTAACCCAAATCATGGGGCAAATTTCCCGAAATCCCAAAAGTTACGATGCCATTGATAATCTTCCACCCGGTAATTTAGCCCTTCGTAAGTTGATTGCACAGCGTTATTGCATGCAAGGCATAGCCACTGATCCAGAGGATATTGTGATTACCTCAGGCTGTATGGATGCACTGAATCTTTCCTTACAGGCCATAGCCTCACCGGGTGACTATATCGTGTTACAGCAAAATATTTTCTATGGCGCCTTGCAAGCTGCAGAGCGCTTAGGCCTTAAAGTGGTGACCTTACCGGAACATCCACAAGACGGTTTTGATTTAACCGCGTTTGAATATATTCTAAAAACTTATCCCGTCAAGATCTGTTGGTTGATGCTGAATTCGCATAATCCTGTGGGCTTTACAGTCAGCGATGAAATCAAGCAAAAAATTGCCGTGTTATTACACCAATATCATGTGCATTTAATTGAGGACGATGTGTATGAGGAAATGCATTATGCATCCAAGAAACCCGTTTCAATGAAATACTTTGACCAAAATAATATGGTCTTACATTGCTCATCTTTTTCTAAAACGTTAGGTGCTGCATTTCGGGTTGGTTGGGTGCACGCCGGTAAATACTCTCAAGCGATTCAACACTTACAACTCATGAGTACTATTTCCGTCAATACCTTATTGCAAAATGCCTTGGTGGAATTTATTTCAAATTATCATTATGAAAAACATTTACGGGTCCTAAGAAAAAGTCTACAGCAACACAAATTACAGTTTTACCGTTATTTAGAAAGCTGTCTACCGACTGGATGCAAATTACAATATCATCCAAGTGGTTATTTTCTTTGGTTAAAATTACCAGAACATGTTGAAAGTATGACGGTCTATGAAGCCTTAATTCAACAGCAGATCGGTGTTGCTCCAGGCCGTTTATTTAATGTTGCGGAAGCCAAAACTCAATATATCCGTTTAAATTGTTCCTTTGCATGGAAGGATGAGATTCAACAGGCTTTAGATGCCCTCCTTAGTACAATCTCTGCACTTTCCTCAGATCAGACGAATATTTGACAATTTTTATTGTCATTATTATGCTCAAAGCAATACAGTTCAAATACATATATTTGTTGTTGAGATAACAACGAATTCATTCAACATTTACCAAAATTCAAAAAACAAATAGGTTCGTTCATGGAAGATCAAAAACACAGTCAACGCATACATGCCTTTAGTTCGGATGTACTCACAGATCTGGATGCTGTGGGGATTGCACAGCTCATCAAATCTAAAGAAGCCTCTGTACAGGAAATAACACAAGCGGCCATTGCACGTGCGGAACAAGTGAACCCGCATCTAAATGCCATTGAATTGGACTGTTTTCAGCGTGCTTTAGAGCAAAATCAATATGTTGAACATGGTCTATTCGCGGGCGTCCCTTTTTTCTTTAAAGATAATCTAGATTATCAAGGATTGCCCTCACGCCATGGTTCAAAGGCCATAGGTTTAAAACCAGCCGATCGTAATCCTCAAATTAGCCAACAAATCTTAGATCAAGGGTTTGTCGTATTAGGAAAATCCAAGCTCCCTGAATTTGGTCTAAATGCCAGCACCGAATATAAAGATGGATCAGCCACCTATAACCCTTGGCATTTAGGTTATTCCTGCGGTGCATCTTCAGGGGGTTCCGCAGCTCTCGTTGCAGCCGGTGTAGTGCCGATTGCCCATGCCAATGATGGCGGTGGTTCGATTCGTATCCCTGCTGCATGCTGCGGTTTGATTGGATTAAAGCCTAGCCGTGGCCGTACTTATGACAGTGAAGCAGCAGGCTCTCTTCCGATTAATATCATCAGTGAAGGTGTCCTAACCCGTAGCATACGAGATACTGCTCATTTCTATGCAGGAATGGAATCAAGTTATTACAATAAAAAGCTGCCACGCATAGGCATGATTCATGGGCCTTCTAAACGTCGATTACGCATCGGTTTAGTCCCGCAATCGATTACAGGGCAAATAGATAGCGAAACAACTGCAACCTTAATGCATAGTGCAGCACTCTTAGAAAAATTAGGCCATCATGTTGAAGAACTTCAGTTACCTTTTTCCTTAAGCTTTGTTGAAGATTTTAGTGAATATTGGGGGATGTTATCCTTTTTACTGAGTACCTTTGGCAAGAAAATCTTTGGCGCTGACTTTAATCCAAAAGAGTTAGATCACTTAACCGTTGGTTTATCGAAGTTGTATAAAAAGAACTTTTATAAAACCCCGCTATTTCTGTATCGATTAAAGAAAATGCAGCAACAATATCGTGAAATCTTTAAGCATTATGACGTTTTGCTATCGCCTGTACTTGCACATACCACACCTAAAATTGGCTATTTGTCACCTCAATTACCGTTTGACCAGTTATTTGAGCGTATACAGAACTATGTGACATTTACACCTATCCAAAATGTGGTGGGTGCGCCGGGTATGTCGATTCCTATGGGAGAAACGCAAAACGACGGACTACCGATCAGTATGCAAATTTCAGCCGATGTCGGTGATGAAAAAACCTTGATCGAACTAGCGTATGAAATTGAAGAAGCTCAGCCATGGCGACGTATTCAAGATATGCCTCGTACTGCTTAACAACTCAATCAAAGATTTAAAAAAAGGGAGCTGATTGGCTCCCTTTTTTATTTTTAAATCCGCAGAATAAGGCTTTTTAAGGGATCACTGTATTTGAATACAAGATGCTTAATTAAAATGATACGTCAGTCCTGCATATACCGCCCGACCTTCACCCGGTGTTAAACGAGCAGGATCTTTGCCGGCATCGTTATAACCCGGTGTGACGGTAGATGCATATTTTTTATTAGCTATATTTCTGAAATCCAACCACGCCATATACTGTTTTTGCGGTTGTATATAACCGAACGATGCTCCCCAAATTTGCCAATCTTTTGTATAGACACTATTGGCATAGTCAGTTGCGACCTTTGTGGCATAAAGTGTATTCACCGCAGTATAAAAGCCTAAAGGATGTTCGTATTTGAGTTCAGCCTGATAGATGTGTTTTGGTATACCTGCCAGCTCATTTTTTCCAAATACCGCATCATTTTTATACCGAAAATCATTCAAGGTATAGGCTTGTTTCAGTTGAACTTGTCCATATACATCATTTTGCCAAAGTAAACTGTTTAAACCGACTTCAATCCCTTGATGAATGGTGTCTGAAGCATTCGATTCGGCAATAATCTTTTTAGGCTCTGATTGGATTTCAACAGCCAACAGTTCATTTTTAACCTGTGAATAGTAATATGCAATATTCCACTCACCTAGTGCATGTTGACCACGCCCACCTAGTTCAAGAGTGTTCGCTGTCTGACTATTCAAATGAATCGGAGCACTTTGGCGTCCCGTTGCTGCGCCACTACCATCGGGGAAGTATTGATCCGAACCCCAAATTAAAGCCCAAGGATGTGGTGCTTCTAAGCTTCGACTGACATTGGCAAAGAGCTGAGTTTCAGGTTGGATTTGATATCGAAAACCAAGCGATGGCAGGACATTCCATTCACGAATATTTTCTTTATGACTTTGCACAGGCCATGTCACTTCACTTTCACGATGGGTGTACGCCAATGCAACTCGACTATCGAGCCAAAACTGTGGGTGTAGTGCCAAGGCATTGGCATAATGTAAAACATAGTCACCACCTTGGTAGGTATAATGCCGCGTTTCTGTATCCGCAGCATAGGCGCCTTGCGCTACACGCAAGCGTTCAACGACCTGACCATCTGGCAAATGCGTGGTACTACGAAAACCTAAAGTATTTTGGCTTTCATGCCCCCATAGCGTTCGGTCAAATTGGTAGTTAAATAAGGTAATGATATCGTCATAGTCAACATCGGTACTATACAAACCTTCTTGCAAATCCATCGGATAATGATGATAGGCCAGCCCCAACTGTAAACGATCGCCCGAGTCCAAAGTCATATTGGTTTTATTCGCCAACCAAAGACTTCCCGGCTGCGGACGATTATTATTCAGCGAGATATTTAGGGCTAATGCTTGTTTTGGATCTTGTTCAATCTGTTGTTGGGTTAGTCGTCCCGGTGTTTGGTGTTCAGTCTCTCGGTAACGCAGATAAAATCGTGTATCTAGGTGAGGATTTAATTGATATCCCACATTGGCCGATATACCTTTACTCTGGCTTGAGGAATGATCTTGAAAACCATCATCATCACTTTGCGTTAATGAAACATAATAGTCTAAGTCACCGATTTGTTGTCCTGAGCTGATTTCACTTTTCTGATAACCGTGGCTACCCATTTCATGATGCACTGACAGTTTTGCTGCATTTTTTCCAGTTGGGCTGGCATAGTTAATTAGACCACCCAAGCTTAATGCGCCACGTGTTAAACCATTAGCCCCCGTAAAACCTCTATATGGTCTACCCACAGCGGCTCAAGCAGTTCATAAGGTGTTCCTCCTGGCCCTGTAAATGGCAAATCATCTAAGGTTACATACAACCCTGAAGCATGCGCCCCCGGTGCACGATTGATCCCCGAGCCACGTATCGACAGTTTCACCCCTTCATTTCCTGAAGATGCCGCGTATATCCCCGGTTGATTTTTAAATAAATCAGCATTTGTTCGCTTGGGTACATCTTGAATGTCTGCTGCAACGATCGCATTGGTTGCACCATTTACTTTGGTCAGTGCTTTTTTTATTTGATCATCCATTGAACTTTGTTCAACGTTGATCGTGATTTCAGGTAATACATTGCTATCTGCAACACTATATGGTGCCATCGCGGTGAGCATCATCAGGCTTAAAAGCTTAAGTGACGTGTTGTTATATTTGGAAAATTGAGGGACATCCATGATTGCGTCTTCTAAGTGAAACGAAATTGACGGCAAGGATTGTAGTATGTTTTATCGTCATGTATGTATCAAAATATTTCAAAATTCATGATTTTTATCAATATCCTTCTTCGTATTTTTATATTCAAATGATTTGTTAAATGAAATAAAACAGATAATTATATTTTTTAGTCAAAAAATAAAAGTTTCTAAATAAGATAAAAGCCCTCAATCGATAAAGATCAAGGGCATGTATGGATTGAGAGCACGAATTGAAAGATTGTCGGAAAGTTAGATGTCAAATCCTGAACATACTTTCAATCACGCTCTCGTTAAATTGATATTGAAATTTCTAAGCCAATTTAAATTAAACAATTCTCTGTAACGACATTAGAAGTTATACATCGCGACTGCATTGATTCTGTTATCTTCACCCTTGGTACTGCCATTTGGTGCAGCGCCAAAAGCTTCACGTTCACCATAGGCATATTCCAGACCTAAACAAATCGGCTTAACAGGGCTATAAAATAAATTTGCCCAAGCTTGCCACAAGTTTTTATTGGTCTTGGTTTTATCGACTAATGAGTTGACATAATCTGCATTATTATCTGCTTTCATATAACCATAGCCCAATGTTCCGCGCCATTGTGCTGAAATTTGTTGAGTTAAACCTACTGTAATCGAGTCAAATTCATTGGTGGCGATGATGTCTTTATCCGCATTGGTCACAAAACCTTGGTTGGTCCATGACACAAAACTACTGTCGCCTTTGACATGGTAATAATCCGCTTTGAGCACTGTTTTATCCGTCAAATCTAGCTTTGCGCCCAGACCAAGTCCCCATGCGGTTTCTGTATCCGTATCCGTTTTCTTTTCAGCACCCATCGCACGTGCGCTCAACATGAGTGTATCTGTCATTTTATGGTTTAACCGCGCTGTTAATGCAGGCAAACGCATATTTGAACTGTCATCCTTAGAATCTTCTGCAGCGAGTACAAGATTTGTCTCTGGACTAAATTTGTGACTATAGCGAACTTGCGGTGTACGTTTAACAGCACCACCGACATAGCCCAATGCATCAATGGTTTCAGGCATATAATCAGGTACAGCAAAGTTAGACCATGTTTGCCCCACCAACCAATCACCATAGGTTAAATAGGCATGACGAATACGTAGTCCATCATTTGCACCCAAAAAGTCGACTTCAATTTTACCACCTACATCTCCCACTTGAGTCGGCGTTTTAAAGTCTAGTCCTAAACGTGTGGCAGCAAGTGTTGCTTTTAAACGATCTGAACTTTCAGCATTCCCTTCTAGCGGAACACTATTCATTTGGTTATACAGGCGAGATAAGCTGCCGCCTTCTGTCTGATAAGATGCATCTGCTCGCACATTGCCATACAAGCTAAACTCAGCGCCCGATTTGGTATTTAAACTCAGGCTCGGTGTTTGAGTCGGTTTTTGATTCTGCGCAGCAACTACAGATCCTTGTTTTACGTCTTTGATTTCACTCGACAAAGTGTTTTGCTGCTGAACATATTGCTGCATCATGGCTTTTAATGCTTTGACTTCATCACGCAACTGTTCAACTTCAGCTTCGCTGACTGCCGCATGTGTCCACATGGGGAACGCGACTGCACAAGCTAGTATCATCGGTTTAATTTTAAAGGTTTTTTTGACTAAATTTAGCTTTTGAGTTTTCATCCTGACCTCGATTTGGGCAATGCCCTTTCCTTATTTTTTGTCACAATTTCCCACTAGCCCTCATGCTGTGCATCAGGGCCTGGAAACTTAAAATTTTGGGGTAATGTTAAATCTTTAAATATCGGCTTAATTCGCTGGATTTTTGATAGCTTGCGTATTGAGTTTTGGCGATTGACCTTGAGTAGATGCCTCTACAGACGCTTGCAAATTCACCATAAAGATCGCCAATGCAGCAATAACACCGGGAATGGCTATCACCAAGAAGTTCATTTGATGCGGCAAATTCATCGTTAACAGTGCCCCTGTAAGCACAGGTCCAACGATTGCACCAATTCGTCCAATACCCGATGCCCAGCCCATACCTGTAGAACGTACCGTGGTTGGGTAGTATTGTGCGACAAAGGTATAAAGTAGGATTTGCGAACCGATGGTAGCTGCGCCTGCTACAGCAATTAAGGTATACAGAACCATTTGCGGACTGTTAAAGCCCAGTAAGATTAAAGCCAATGCGCCACACATGAACATGATGCTTAGTACTTTCTTGATATGGAATCGGTCTGCCAAAGCACCACCACCAATAGCACCTACCATTCCACCAATATTCAGTGCAAAGAGGAAAATCATACTTGCACCTAGCGAATAGCCAGCTTGAATCATCAATTTTGGTAACCAACTTCCAAGTGCATAAACCATCAATAAGCACATGAAAAATGCAATCCAGAACATAAACGTACTGAAACTACGGCCTTGTTGAAATAATGCTTTTAACGGAGCTTTGTCTTCTTCAGAAACCTCATTGAGTACAAATTGAGTATCTGTTGTGAGGACTTGTTCAGGGGCAATTTTAGAGACAATTGTTCGAGTCGTATCTGTTTGATGCTTAGAGGCTAAATACATCAATGATTCAGGGAGGAATTTCCAAATTAAAGGCAGTGCAAGACATGGAATAATCGCAATATAAAACATGATTTTCCAGCCATATACTGGCACTAACCAAGCACCCAATAATGCTGAAGCCATACCACCAATGGCATAACCACTAAACATTAGTGCAACCAAGGTGCTACGTATACGTTTTGGCGCGTATTCTGTCATTAACGCGACCACGTTCGGCATAACGCCACCGATGCCTAGACCGGCAAGAAAGCGTAAAATACCAAACTCAACGGGAGTACTTGCAAAAGCGCCGCAAAAGGTAAAACCACTAAAAATACCGACGCAGATCATAATGGTTTTTTTACGACCAATTTTATCGGACAGTGTGCCAAAACACATGGCACCAAACATCATGCCAAATAAAGCCGTACTTGCCAGTAAGCCGGCTTGTACCGCAGATAATGACCACTCTTGCATCAACAAAGGTAAGGCAACGCCATAGATCACCAAGTCATAACCGTCAAAAATAATAATCAAAAGACACCAAATCAAAACACCCCAATGAAATGGCGTAAATTTGGCTTCATCAACCAAGGTATTAATATTAATTTTCTGGTTTTGCATAGCCCACCTCCTAATTGTGAAGCTTGTAAAATTCGCTTTTCACAATGAATAAGTTGGTGCTTAATGTCCAAAACCGATTAGGCATGTTTGTATACCTAAAAAGTTAAATACAAATTAATCCCTTGATTCCGCTTTATTTAAATAGATCATTTCATAACTGCAGTTCATCTGAACGTCTATCAACACATTACTTAAAACACAGCACGATCATATGGAATCGCTTCTAAATCATACACTTGATAAACACTATCAAATAAACCACGAATATCTTCGCTTTCATCCATATTACGCACAGCCATAAATACAGGGCTAATCGCGGCTTCGTCTAAGATAGGAACAAAGGTTAAATGTGTTAATTGCACACTTTGGGCACTCATTGGGGTGATACAAACCCCTTCGTTCGCCGCAACAAAGCCCAATGCCAGTTGTAATTCACGAACTTCACGTACTTTTTTAGGTTCCAAACCATACTCTGAAAATATGCCACGCACTTGGGTCGAAAAGTTTGGTTTGTTGTGATTTGGATAAAAAATCAATTGCTGATCGATCAGATCTGCAAGATATATACCTTCCTTTTTTTGTGCAAAAGGATGACTGGCATGTAAGGCTACCACTAAGCGTTCTTCACGCAGTAAAACCCGTTTAATTGCAGGGTCTGAAATACGTAAACGCCCAAAGCCGACATCTATACGGCCTTCTTTTAATGCTTTGATTTGTTCAGTGGTGGCCATTTCCTCCATTTCTATTTTTAAATGTGGATGTTGTTGTTTGAATAAATACAAAATATTCGAGAGTAAACCAAACAATAAAGAGCTCACAAAACCGATTGTCACTGTTCTTTCGGTCAAACCGATTCGTTTCGTCATCGATTTAATTTCTTCTGCATTAGACAAAAGTTTTAAAGCATGATGATAAAAAAATTGGCCTGCTTCCGTAGTCTTAAGCGGTCGGCTACCGCGTTCAAATAACTGAATTCCAAGCTCATGTTCCAAATTTTGAATCTGCCGACTCAAAGGTGGTTGAGCTATATATAGTTTTTCTGCCGCTTTGGTAAAACTCTGCTCTTCAACCACTGCGACAAAGTATCTTAAGTGTCTTAGTTCCATGGTTATCGATACCTATTAAGTATAATAAAATGCAAATTTGATCTTCGACGTGAAGATTTTATTCTTTTAAGGTATATCACATAGACAGGATTAAGCAAATTTAATCCCATCCAACAGATCAAAAACATCGTGCAGCCCATTCCCTGAAAGAAACTTCAGCCGCTACATGAAACAACTTAAAAAGTATTGTTAGACAACCAAACAAGGAACGTGGCAGCCAAAGACCTCTTTTATCGAGTGATAGCCACCCATACTTAAATGCATACTTAAGGAGATATAGTATGAACCGTCAAGAGATTGATGTTCTGGTTAAACAAATGAACGTAGATACAGCAACAGGGCCTGTTGACCAACGTGTACAACAAGTTGTGGTACGTTTATTGGGTGATTTATTCCAAGCGATTGAAGATCTAGATATTACTCAAACTGAACTATGGAAAGGTCTAGAGTATTTTACAGATGCGGGTCAAGCGAACGAATTAGGTCTTTTAGCCGCTGGTTTAGGTTTAGAGCACTATCTAGATTTACGTGCCGATGAAGCTGATGCGAAAGCAGGTATTACAGGTGGTACACCACGTACCATTGAAGGCCCTTTATATGTGGCTGGCGCACCTGAATCAGTGGGCTTTGCTCGTATGGATGATGGTACGGAAACCGATAAAATTCCAACTCTGTTTATTGAAGGTACAGTAACAGATACCGAAGGCAACATCATTGAAGGCGCTAAAGTTGAAATTTGGCATGCCAACAGCCTAGGTAACTATTCTTTCTTTGATAAGTCTCAATCTGACTTCAACCTTCGCCGTACCATTCTTTCTGACCAAGACGGTAAATATGTTGCACAAACTACGATGCCCGTTGGTTATGGCTGTCCTCCAGAAGGCACAACCCAATTTGTTTTAGACAAATTAGGCCGTCATGGTAACCGTCCATCACATGTACATTATTTTATCTCTGCACCGGGTTACCGCAAGTTAACCACTCAATTCAACATCGAAGGTGATAAATACCTTTGGGACGACTTTGCCTTTGCAACTCGTGATGGTCTGGTGGCAACTGCTGTTGATATCACAGACGAAGCTGAAATTGCACGTCGTGGTCTAAACCAGCCGTTTAAACACATTAGCTTTAATGTTGAGTTAGTTAAAGAACAAGCTGCAGCACCAAATACTGAAGTTGATCGTCGACGCGCTAGCGCTTAATTACCCACTCAAAGGAAGCCGAGCTGTCTCATCCAAGTTTGACAACTCGGCGACTATCCCCTCATTGGACAGTCGGAGAATGGACATGCCACGTATTCCTGTAATTAACACCAGCCATCTAGATCGTATTGATGAACTTCTTGTCGATAATTTTGACACTGGTGAATTTAAACTGCACCGCTCAGTATTTACCGATCAAGCGTTGTTTGATCTTGAAATGAAATACATTTTTGAAGGTAACTGGGTGTATTTGGCACATGAAAGCCAAATTCCAAATAACAATGATTATTACACAACTCATATTGGTCGCCAGCCGATCATCATTGCACGTAACCGTAATGGTGAACTAAATGCCATGATCAATGCCTGTTCACACCGTGGCGCACAGTTATGTCGTTATAAAAAAGGCAACAAAGCGACCTATACCTGTCCATTCCATGGTTGGACCTTTAATAACTCAGGTAAATTACTCAAAGTTAAAGACCCTGCCGAAGCGGGTTATTCAGATTGCTTTAACCAAGATGGTTCACATGACTTGAAAAAAGTCGCGCGCTTTGAAAGTTATAAAGGCTTTTTATTTGGTAGCTTAAATCCTGATGTGCCAAGCCTTGAAAAATTCTTAGGTGAAACCACCAAAATTATCGACATGATCGAAGGTCAGTCGGAAAATGGTTTAGAAGTTTTACGTGGTTCATCTACCTATACCTATGAAGGTAACTGGAAACTGACAGCTGAAAATGGCGCAGATGGCTATCACGTTTCAGCCGTGCATTGGAACTATGCAGCCACCACACAGCACCGTAAAGAAGCACAAGCAGCGGATAATATTCGTGCTATGAGTGCGGGTTCTTGGGGCAAGCAAGGCGGTGGTTCTTATGGTTTTGACAGTGGTCACATGTTGTTATGGACGCAATGGGCTAACCCAGAAGACCGTCCAAACTTTAGCAAAGCCGATGAATATACCGAAAAATTCGGCGCACCGATGTCGAAATGGATGATCGAGCGTTCACGTAACCTATGTCTTTATCCAAACGTCTATTTGATGGATCAATTCGGTTCACAAATTCGAGTTTTACGCCCGATTTCTGTCAATAAAACTGAAGTCACCATTTACTGTATTGCCCCTGTCGGTGAAGAGCCAGAAGCACGTACACGTCGTATTCGTCAATATGAAGACTTCTTTAATGCTTCAGGCATGGCAACACCTGACGATTTAGAAGAATTCCGTGCCTGCCAAGCAGGTTATGCAGGGATTGAACTGGAATGGAACGACATGTGCCGTGGTTCAAAACACTGGATTCATGGACCGGATGATGCAGCCAATGAAATTGGATTAAAACCGCTATTAAGTGGCATCAAAACCGAAGATGAAGGTCTTTACCTTGCTCAGCATCAATATTGGTTAAAAACCATGAAACATGCCATTGCTGAAGAAAAAGAATTGGCACAACAAGTCGCAAATGAACAAGGAGATGTCGCATGAATGCAACTGCATATTTAGACAGCGTAAGCATTGAAGCTGTATCTCAGTTCCTCTACCGCGAAGCGCGTTTTTTAGATGATGAACAGTGGGATGAATGGCTAGCGTGCTATGCCCCATCTGCTTCATTTTGGATGCCGGCTTGGGATGACGATGACCGCCTAACGGAAGATCCGCAGTCTGAGATTTCTTTGATTTATTATCCAGACCGCCAAGGTTTAGAAGACCGTGTCTTCCGCATTAAAACTGAGCGTTCATCTGCCACGATGCCGGATACACGAACTAGCCATAACATTAATAATGTCGAGATTATTGAACGTGATGGCAACAAAGTAACGGTGCGTTTTAACTGGAACACCTTAAGTTTCCGCTACAAAACCAACTATAGCTACTTTGGCATGTCACGTTATGAAATTGATTTTTCAGGTGAGCAGCCAAAAATCCTCAGCAAATATGTTGTTCTGAAAAACGATTATATCAACCAAGTTATTGATATTTATCACCTCTAAAAGCTTATTTCACTAAGCAAGTTTTTACTTTCAGCCAGAAGGATATTTGGCTGAAAGGACACGTTATACCAGATTTTCAAAAGGATATTCAGCCATGTCAAACCATAATGTTGCACTTCAATTTGAAGATGGCGTTACTCGTTTTATTAGTGTTGCTCAAGGTGAAACCCTATCCGACGCAGCCTATCGTCAAAAAATCAATATCCCTCTAGATTGCCGTGATGGCGCATGTGGGACATGCCGTGCATTTTGTGAGTCGGGAACTTACGACATGCCTGAAGAATCTTATATCGAAGACGCTTTAACCCCCGAAGAAGCTGAGCAAGGTTATATTTTAGCTTGCCAATGTCGTCCAAGTTCAGATGCTGTTTTCCAAATCAGTGCATCATCTGACGTGTGTAAAACTGAAATTCATGAGTTTCAAGGCACATTGTCTCGTGTTGAAAATATGTCGGATTCTACGATTACCTTTGATATTCAACTGGATGAAGGTCAACCTGACATTAACTTCTTGGCAGGTCAATACGTCAATGTCGGCATTCCGGGGACTGAAGAAACTCGTTCGTATTCGTTTAGTTCAAAGCCGGGCAATCGTTTAACAGGCTTCGTGGTTCGTAATGTCCCTGAAGGAAAAATGAGTACCTTCCTGAGTGCCGATGCGAAAGCCGGCGACAAAATGACCTTCAAAGGTCCTTTTGGTAGTTTTTATCTGCGTAATGTCGTCCGCCCTGTGGTCATGCTTGCAGGTGGTACAGGTATTGCACCGTTTATGTCCATGTTACAAGTGCTTGAAGAAAAAGGTTCTGAACAACCTGTTCGTCTTGTATTTGGCGTAACCAATGACTTTGACATCGTGGCAAAAGACAAGCTCGATGAATTACAAAGCGAACTCCCTTGGTTCGAATACCGTACTGTGGTCGCTCACCCTGAGTCACAGCATGAACGTAAAGGCTATGTGACCAGTCATGTTGAAAAAGATTGGTTAAACAACGGCGATGTAGATATTTATCTCTGTGGTCCTGTGCCGATGGTTGAAGCTGTACGTGGCTGGTTAGATACCGAAGGCGTTAAACCTGCAAACTTCTTGTTTGAAAAATTCTCAGCGAATTAAGGGAGAATAGTTTAATGTCAGAACAAGCCAGATTTAGCAATAAAGTTGTCATTGTAACCGGTGCCGCTCAAGGTATCGGTCGTGGAGTCGCACTACAAGTGGCCCGAGAAGGCGCTCAAGTGGTATTGGCAGATCTTTCAGATTTTGTTGAAGATACGCTGAACGATATTCAAGCCCATAATGGCGATGCCATTATTGTTAAAGCCAATCTTGAAACATATTCAGGCGCTCAATTAGTTGCTACCCAAGCCATTAAAAAATATGGCCGAATTGATATCTTGATCAATAACGTCGGAGGTGCGATTTGGATGAAGCCCTTCCAAGAGTTTTCAGAAGAAGAAATCATTAAGGAAGTTAATCGTTCATTATTTCCAACTATGTGGTGCTGCCGAGCCGTGTTACCTGAAATGATTCAAAATCAGCAAGGGACGATTGTAAATGTATCTTCTATTGCAACCCGTGGTATTAACCGTGTGCCATATTCAGCGTCAAAAGGTGGGGTCAATGGCTTAACCGCTGCTCTTGCTTTTGAGCATGCAAAAGATGGTATTCGAGTCAATGCCGTAGCCACAGGTGGCACAGAAGCACCACCACGAAAAGTACCTAGAAACGCCAACCCATTGTCAGATCATGAAAAACAATGGATGCAAGACGTGGTCGATCAAACCATTGACCGCACATTCTTAGGCCGTTATGGCACAATTCAGGAACAAGTCAATGCCATCTTATTTTTGGCATCCGATGATTCATCTTATATGACAGGAACAGTCGTCCCTGTTGGTGGTGGAGATCAAGGTTAATCTCTAAAAATCATTGGTTAAATTCAACAGGCTCATTGACATAGTCGCATGGAGGCAAAAGCGATGGCACCCCTGTTAAAAACATTAAAAGAAGATTGGTCGATCTCAGCGACGGTTGCAGGATTTTTAGCCGTGCTGATTTCATATTCAGGCCCACTAATTATTTTTTTCCAAGCCGCACAAAAAGCTCAAGTTTCCCCAGCCATGATGATTTCATGGATTTGGGGGATTTCTATTGGTGCTGCGCTGGCGGGTATTTATCTCTCTATTAAATATAAAACCCCGGTGATTACCGCGTGGTCAGCGCCCGGTACGGCTCTTTTAGTCACCCTATTTCCGAATATTTCACTGAATGAAGCCATAGCGGCTTATATCACATCCGCTATCGTTATATTTTTGATTGGCATCACCGGCTATTTTGACAAACTCTTAAAATGGATTCCTCAAGATGTCGCTGCGGGAATGATGGCAGGTATTTTATTTCAGTTTGGGCTTGGACTGTTCACTGCTACAGATAGTATGCCGATCATTGTCTTTGGCATGTTATTGGTCTTTCTTTTTTCGAAAAGACTATCGCCACGCTACGCGATGATTTGGGTCTTACTGACTGGAGTCGTTTTGAGTTTTTCATTAGGAAAAATTAATCCTGTTGATGTGAATTTTCAACTCGCTATACCGCAGTTTATTGCCCCAATTTGGACTTGGAACTCAACTTTAAATTTGGCGATTCCCTTAATCTTAGTCAGTCTGAGTGGTCAATTTCTTCCGGGGATGGCGATCATGAAACTCAGTGGATATGACACGCCAGCTAAGCCCATTATTACAGCGACCAGTATTGCCTCGCTCGCTGTAGCATGTGTCGGAGGCATTACTATTGTTTTAGCGTCTATCACCGCAGCCATGTGTATGGGCAAAGATGCACATGAACTTAAAGAAAAACGCTATATAGCCGGTATTGCCAATGGTATTTTTTATATTTTAGGCGGCTTATTTGCAGGCAGCATTGTCATGTTATTTAGCCTATTACCTAAAGAGTTGGTCGCTGCACTTGCAGGTCTAGCGTTATTAGGTGCGATTGGAACAAATATGTCGGTTGCAATGAAAAATGAGGCCAACCGTGATGCAGCGCTGATCACCTTTTTAGCGACAGCCTCAGGTATGCATTTTTTAGGGCTAAGCTCGGTTTTTTGGGGGATTTGTATCGGTGTCGCTGCACATGTCATTTTGACCAAACGAGTAGCCACACAAGCACCGATGACAACGACTCAAGATTCTAAAAGTTCATAATGTCCAAACGCATTGCCAATACAAAGAAGATGGAACACTACATCTTCTTTGTTTAATCGAAAACTCAATTTTTTGATTTTCTTGTCATTTAAACTTAAAAATTCAATATTCGAAATTAAGAGCTCTATAGGATAAAAAAGGGATCATGTTGCATCATCCCTTTTTTACTTATCTTTGAATTATTTACGTTTTTTCTTACCACTAAGTAGATCTATGGCTTGGGCATAACGTGTAGGTGCAATTCGCTGAATTAAATCAATAATTTTGGCATCATTACCAATTAAAACTCGACGTTTATTCTGCTTTACCGCATCTAAAATGACTTTTGCTGCGACTTCAGGCGGTGTTTTTAGCACTTTATTAAATGCTTTGGTTGCCCTATCTGGGTTCATCCCTAACGCACGAATACTGTCACTCATACGCGCGCTATTTGCAATATTGGTTCGAATCCCACCCGGATGCACGCAAGTTGCGCTGACTCCAGCATTTTCCAAGTCTAATTCTTGGCGTAAAGATTCAGTAAAACCTCGTACCGCAAACTTCGTTGCATTATAGGCACTTTGAGTCGGTTGAGCCGTCAAACCAAATAAGCTGGAAATATTAACTATATGTCCATCGCCACTTTGTTTTAAATACGGTAAAAATGCTTTTGTCCCATATACCACGCCCCAGAAATTAATATTCATAATCCACTCAATTTCATCATAATGCATACCTTCTACAGTACTGGCTAACGCGACACCTGCATTATTAAAGATCAAATTGACCTGGCCAAATTCAGCTTGGGTTGCAGCCGCCCATTGCTCTACAGCGGCACGATCAGACACATCTAATTGGGTCTGAATTATTTTCACACCGGTGTACTTAATCATTTCAGCCGTTTGTGCAAGACCGTCAAGGTTGCGATCACTTAATGCTAGATGCGCACCTGATTGAGCCAGTTGAATGGCTAACTGCTGCCCAATACCTGAACCTGCTCCAGTAATGGCTGCGACTTTGTTGTTAAAATTTTTCATCGTTATTCCTATACACACTTAATCTCGTTCAGTGAACAAGCTGCATTTTCATATTATTCATAACACAAGCTTAACGAGAACTGATCTATGAATGAAATGATTTTATTTAATTGTAAAATATGAATGCTATACATAGCTCTTTAGCGTTATTGCTTCAAATCAAATTAATGTAATTCAACATGATTAGAGCAAAAATTGAAAACTTAAATGAGCCTTTTAGCTCCGGCTTTTTTTGGGATTGTAGCTCTAAATTTTTCAGCTCAAACAGCGTTTGATATTTATAAAAGTGATACAAATCCCAAATGTTATAAACAAAGCTCAACATTTATTCTATTTTTCTACACGATCCAGATTCTACATATTCAAAATCAGTATATAAAATCCACAATATATACTTATTTTTTTGTGAATATAGCCCTTGAAGACAACAAGGCTGATGCTTTGTAATTTTCCAAGTCTTGTGTATCCACCCTTTGGAAGATCAGGGATGCACATCTCTTACTATGTTCAATAGAGGTTCTAAAATGATAAAAACAACTCTTAGCCTAATCGGTTTGTCACTGGTGTCTAGCTTAGCTTTGGCTGCTGATCCATTGCATGGTACTAAATGGAAAACCATCGATGACCAAACCAAAAAACCTTTATCTGTAGTTCAATTTAATGAAACATCAAAGGGCGTTTTATCTGCAAAAATCGTTGATGTACTCACCCCGGGTGAAGCAGAAAACTGCCAAAAATGTGTAGGTAAATTCCACAATAAACCACTACTCGGTGTGCAAATCGTGAATGGTTTGAAAAATACCGGTAAAAATACCTATGACGGCGGTAAAATTACTGACCCGAAAAATGGTAAAACCTATAGTTTCAATGCCAAAATGTCGAATGACGGCAAGACCTTGAATGGTCGTGGCTATATTGGTGTATCTGCGCTTGGACGCAGCCAAACATGGATACGTGTAAACTAATCCTTTATGTACAAAGTCAAAAGCGGCTCGATTGAGTCGCTTTTTTTGTATGAAAACCAAGAATGAAATTATTCGAAAATAAAAATTAAACGGTATAACGTTTGCTTAGCCCCCATTCGGCTAATATTCGACGATAGGTTGTCGATGAGCGATCTGCTTCGAAATGCGCCTCCATACTGATATCCAGTGGCAATTCCTCAGATTTTTGACTTTCCACCATGTCCTGATCTTCAGCAAAAATTTGTGCATTAAAATCATAGACCGCTTGTAAATCGCCTGTGGTATCAAAATTACGAGTTAAAGGCACAAATAAACGGGTTTTATTATGCGATACAGGACAACAGGCATTTAATATTTTTAACACTCCATTTTCAGGAAAATCGATGGTTAAAATTGCAGAAAATGGCGGATAGACATCAAACGTTCTTTTCCATAAAAAATCTTCTGGCGCTAAATGTTGTAAACCATGCGGATAATTACTCACATCACTAAGATATTCTGTATGTAGTCCATAGTCCGTACGTACTGTCGAATATTTTTGTACTTTAGGATTTTCACGGTCTGCAAAGCTCTCATGATGCACCCATGCGAAATGTGCAACATCAATAAAGCCTTCGAGCTGGCGCCCACTTGAACCACCAATATCTACATAAGGTGGCAATATAGATTGGTGCTGCTCGGTATCCCACGTGTCTAAATCTGGAAAATTGGCCGTAGATTCGTCTCTGTTAAATAAACTGGTCCACACCAATCCATATTTCAATACAACTGGAAATTTGGTTAATGAAAAACGCTCTGAAATTTGAGTCAGCTCTGGCTGTGCGGGAATTTTTACACACTTTCCTGCGCCGTTATAATGTAAACCATGATATGGACAAATAATGTCTTCACCCTTGACCCAGCCTTTGGTTAATGGCACCCCACGATGTGGACAGATGTCACGAACCAAATGAATTTTCCCACTTTCAGTTTGATATAACGCCATTTTTACATCGAGTAATTGCACTTGTTGCGGTTCAATCGAAACATCTTCTACACGTGCAACGGGATACCAATGCTGCGCCAAAATATTCCAGTCGTTGGCATCAAATGTACTGCACTGAGGTTGGGTAAATAAATTGAGTACTGGAATGGCATTCATAGTTCATCTCGACAATTGCAATATTTCTTTAGCATTTAGCGCTATTTAAATTTTGCTAAATCCTTATTTTCTAAGTCGAAATTAAAATCTAAACACATTTCTGTCTATTAGAATGATTTGCATGGATTGTTCTGTTTTTTAGAACATTAAGCATTGAACTCTGCACGATTTGATAAAGCTGGCATGAATATCGCTTAAAATGCATAACATTATGATTCGCTATTTACGCGATAGAGATTGAAGCCTGTATGTCGATTACTTTTTCTAGATTTTCTGAATATTTTATGGCGGTTGCACGGACTGGAAGTCTACGCAAAGCTGCTGAACAACTTTTTATTTCAGTCTCGGCAGTACATCGACAAATCGTTTTGGCAGAGGAAGAACTGGGGGTTGCCCTATTTGAACGACTACCTCAGGGCTTAAAACTGACGCTTGCGGGTGAATTACTGTACGCCGATTTATTAAAATGGCAAAAAGAATATCAACTGACGCGAACTCGATTTGATGAAATCCAAGGCTTAAACCGTGGAAACATTGAAATGGGTTTTATTGCAGCTTTGAATGACAGTTTCGTCGTCGACTGCATTCAAAAGATGGCTGAAACTTATCCGTGGATCAACCTCAACATCAGCATGAATAGCAGTGAAGACATTTCCAGAAAAATCGTCGATGCAGAATTAGATTTTGGCATTATATTAAATCCCAAAAGCCATAGCCAATTAGAGATTTTATCCTTTATAGAAATTCCGTTGGGCTTTGTGATGTCACCGCATCATACCTTGGGTGGGATGGATAAAATCTATCTTTCAGATACGTTAAATGAACGGCATATTTTGCCGAGTGATCCACTCATTATTAGTGAATATGTCCATACTTTATATAAGCATCATAAGTTTAGTCCGATTCAAAAGATCGAATGTAATGACATTAGAATGATATTGTCATTAGTTCAGCAACAATTAGGCATCAGCTTGATGTCATATATGGATGCTTTGCCACTGCTTGAGAATAATAAGATTATTTTTAAACCGATCCGTGAAAAAGGTTTGCACAGTTTGACCATTGCTTTATGTGTCGCATCGAAGCGCCAAACTTCTCGAATTTCTCAGATCATGATTAATCATTTGGTGGAAAAAATGGAAGAAATTAAAATCAATTTAAAATCCATGACCCCCTAAAACCAATATTTTGGCGTTGTAATAGCAAATAATTATTTAAAAAAAAGCCAGTGCGAATAACCCGTACTGGCTGCTGAAAGCTAAAGTTTTATTAGTTTATTTTTTTAATCCAATGGATTGCCTACAATATTACTAATGATGCCTTTCATAATATGATTGCCTTGTTCTTTACGCAGTTCTGCATACCATTCGCGCGTCACACTTTCATCTTTCATATGCGTCACATCACAACGTTTACGCGCTCGCAGAACCAATTCATTAGCACGTTCATTACGTTTATTTTGATAACGACGCAATGAATCTTGTAAGCCCAAAGTATTGATTTGCAAAGAACGAGCTAAATAAATTGCATCTTCCATTGCTTGGCAACCACCTTGTCCAATATCAGGCGTTGTGCTGTGTGCTGCATCACCCACGATCACCACACGACCTTTGTAGAAATCTGCAAAAGGTTCAATATCATGAATTTCTACCCGATTGGTTTTTTTGGCATCTACAGCATCAATTAGCTTTTGCACCGGTTCACACCAACCTTTAAAGTATTCTTTAAATAAGGCCTTATATTGTGTGCGGTCATTTTCTAAGCCTGCTGCTAAAGGGACATCAAAGAAGAAATAGAATCGGTTGTCGGCAACGGGCATCAGCGAAACACGTTTACCTTCTCCTACAAATGTCGTCCATTGATCTGCCGCAGCAAATTCTTCTGAAATGTTGACTAAACCGTTCCAATTGACATAACCTGCATAGCGGCGCTCAACTTGTTCACCCAATACATATGCCCGTGTCAGTGAATGTGTACCATCGGCGCCAACCAATAAATCAGCCTGAACCTCACTTCCGTCGGCAAAATGTGTGATCACTTGATCATCTTGTTCTGAGAAGCTCACCATTTTTTTGCCTAGATGAATATTCTCACGACCAAATTCATCCATAAGCATATTTTGTAAATCTGCACGTGAAACTGGATAAGGTCGCTGACCAACTTCTTCGATTAAAGGAAACAGACTAAACTGCGTCATAACATCGCCCGTTAAACCATCGATATAGGCTAAATGATCCATCTTGCCACCGAGCTTTTCGACTTGTTCGGTTAGCCCCAAATAGTTCAAACATTTGACACCGTTAGACCATAAAGAAATAGCGGCTCCAACAGGTAAAATTTGTTCTGCCTGTTCATAGATGGTTACTTGGTGTCCGAATTTTTTCAAAGCGATCCCAGTCGTTAGGCCCGCCATACCTGCACCAATAATTGTAATGTCCATCTATAACTCCCCTGTGTTTTTTTAAATATCTTTCTCCTAAAAAGCGAAAAGCATGCCATTTTTTCAAACAAACAATAAAAAAATCTAAAGTTGGCACACGCTGTGCTTCTAAACACGTGTAAATGCTAGTTTTTATCAAATGTTAAATTTTTAACACTAAAAACAAAATGCATATGTTTTAAATGAAAATAGTGAATGGATTTTATATATGGCGACTTTACTCGCACCAAGTTTTGATATTCCTGTACAATTACAGACACTTACAAATTTAGCAGATGACCGTATTGGTGCAAAAATACTTGAATGTTCAGATGATTTTTTTGCAGAAGCAAAACGCATACTTCAATTTAATGCACCTATCTTCGTCGAAGATAAATTTGATGAGCATGGCAAATGGATGGATGGTTGGGAAACGCGTCGTAAACGCCATGCAGGTTATGATTGGGCAATTATGCAACTCGGTGTTGCTGGTCGAATTCAAGCCTTAGATATTGATACAACATTCTTTACAGGGAATTATCCAGCTTCCGCATCAGTTGAAGCCTGTTTTGCACCAAGTGGAGAGCTAGCACAGGCAGCATGGGTCAATATCTTAGGCAATACCGTATTGGGCCCGAGCCAACACCATATATTGAAGGTCTCAACTGATCAGGTTTTTACCCATGTGCGTTTAAATATATATCCAGACGGCGGTATTGCACGATTTAAAGTCTATGGTGAAGTTCAGGTTCAAATTCAAGACAGTACGAGCACATTAGACCTTGTTGCACTGGAAAATGGTGGACGCGTAATTGCTTATAGTGATGCTCATTTTGGACATCCACGAAACTTAATTAACCCTGGTCGTGGTATCAATATGGGAGATGGTTGGGAAACTAAACGTCGCCGTGCACCAGGTTTTGACTGGTGTATTTTGGGTTTGGGTCAATCTGGTGCAATAGAGAAAATTGATATTGATACTGCCCATTTTAAAGGCAACTTCCCTGCGCAAGTGTCCATACAAGCGATCTATGTAGAAGATGCCACTGACCCTCAACTGATTCCGCAAAGTATGTTCTGGCCGTTTTTGCTAGATTCACAAGACATGCAGATGGATCACATTCATAGCTTCGTCAGTGAGATTTTAAAGCATGAAAAAATATCGCATATCCGCATCAATATGATTCCTGACGGGGGGATTAGTCGCGTACGGTTATGGGGAAAAATACATCCTTAATTGCAATATTGATAAAATAGGAAGCCTTCGGGCTTCCTATGTGTTTGGTTTCAATTTTTTTAATTAAATGCTCTATAAGATATCTAAACATGACACATAGCATAAAAATACAAGCTCTAAGTATTGAAGGCTTTGCGCCTTTTGGAGAGGTCATTTGCACGACTGGACATGATTTTTTCCACATCAATGACACACATACAGAGCGATATCATGCCCTCGTGGAAACAGAAATTTCAGGTGATGCGGTTGCTGGAATTAGCATCTTTAGAAATATCAAAACCACTGAATTGCCTTTTACGATTTCGATGTTGGAGCGTCATCCCAACGGCTCACAAGCGTTTATTCCAATGCAAGCGCAGGCTTTTTTAGTGGTAGTTGCACCTGCGTTGGATGATCACAGCCCTGATCTTACACAGCTATGTGCTTTCATCACTGATGGTAGCCAAGGAGTCAACTATCGTGCAGGAACATGGCATCATCCTCTCCTGACACTCGAAGCACCAAGTAGCTTTGCCGTCATCGATCGTATTGGCATTGGACATAATTGTGATGTGTTCCAGTTCCAAACGCCTATTTACATTTCAAATTAATGTATTTTTAGCTTAAACACTTACAGTTAAATAGACTAAAAATCACTTAACCAATTGTTAATACATAATTAATTTCATCTTTTGATATTATTTAATTTAAACATAACGCATTAAAAAAGCCCTCTACTTCGAGGGCTTTATTTATTCTATACAAACTATATTCTATGAATCATCGTGTGGTTCAAGACCCAAGATCGGCAATGATTAATGTTGTACATCTATCGCCATGCTTGGTTTTTTAACCTGATCTTTGCTCATAGTCACTTCTTTATTTTTAAATAAATTCAAATGATTGAACACAATATTTAGAATAATCGCCATCAAACAAGTTGAACTAATACCTGAATGAAAGAGTGTTTGCACCCATTTCGGGAAGTTTGCGTAGAAAGAATGATCGATAATTGGAATCATCCCTGCTGCAATCACAGTCGCAACAATGATGAGGTTCTTTTGCTCGTTATAGTCAATTTTCGCCAAGGTACGAATACCACTTGCCGCAACCGTTCCAAACAAAACTAAACCAGCACCACCTAATACAGGGACAGGAATCGCTGCAATCAGTCGCCCCATAATTGGCAGAACGCCTAATACGACTAAAATCATTCCACCCGCTGCGACAACAAAGCGACTTTTCACGCCTGTAATCGCTACTAAACCGACATTTTGTGCAAAAGCACTTTGCATGAATGAACCAAAGATTGGTGCTGCTGCACTAGATAGCATATCAGCGCGTAAGCCATTGGTAATACGCTCAGCATCTACTTTAGTACCAACAATTTCACCGACAGCAATAATGTCTGCCGTCGTTTCAGTCATAATGACTAAAGTCACGATCAGCATGGCAATAATGGCACTTAACTCAAATGTTGGCATACCGAAAGCAAAGAAGCTTGGAAATTGAATCCAGTTACCATTTGCAACTTTAGAAAAATCGCCAAAGCCAAAGGCATAAGCGAGCACTGTACCGAAGACGATGGCTAACAAAATAGATAAACGTCGGATAGTTGCATTACGGGTTAAGTTCAGCGCAATCACGATACCCAAAGTTAAAAATGCCAAACTGATGTTCTCAGCACTTCCCCAGTCTGGTGCTTTATTGTTCCCACCCATCATCCAGCGTACCGCTACAGGCAGCAATGAAAGGCCAATCACAGTGATCACACAACCAGTCACAATCGGTGGGAAAAAACGAATAATTTTTGAAAAATAAGGTGCTAGAAAAAAGCCAATTAGAGATGCAACAATCACCGCACCATAAACAGCAGAAAGCCCACCGCCTGCGGTTACTATGGCAATCATCGTCGCCACACCTGCAAATGAAACCCCTTGAACTAAGGGTAATTTTGCACCGATATATTTCACACCTACGGTTTGTAGGATGGTCGCCAAGCCACCGACAAAAAGCGCCGCGGCAATCAATAAACCGATTTGCGCAGGTTCAAGTCCCGCGGCTGTACCAATAATCAATGGCGGAGCGATAATACCGCCATACATGGTTAATACATGCTGTAGTCCATAGGCAAGGCTTTTCCCTGCGCCTAAATATTCATGTTCTGGTGAAACTGTTTTATCTTGTTCTGTCATTTTTATATCCCCTATTTTTTAACTTTGCTCTTAGCTTCCGCGATACGTAGAATATGCAAATGGGCTAATGAGTAAAGGAATATGAAAATGCTGCGAGGCATCTTTTACATAAAAATGAATCACAGCTTTTGGAAAAAAGGTTTCGGTATTTAACGTCTGAAAATATTCAGCAGTCGCAAATTCAAGGCTATACGCACCTGCTGTAAATTCCTTGAGTGCAAAATCATTAACGCGGCCATCAGCATTGGTTTGGGCTGAACCCAACAACTTACCTTCAGCATTAAATAATTGAATGCTGACGTTCGCTGCAGGTTTGCCTAGATTGGTGTCTAAAATATGTGAGCTAATCATGCGCTAAGCTCCTGTTTTAATCTTAATAAGGCAATTTCAGCCAGTTGATGATGGACAATTCTTTTTTCTGTTTCAGGATCATTCAATAATCGATATTTCAGCGCCTGTAGTACATCTTCACTACTGATGCCTGAAGCTTTGATTAAAAAGAGATAACCGTACTTTTTCTCATACGCGATATTGCCTTTCAGCAATGCAAATTGAGTTTCTTCATCTGCTGAAATTTCAGACTGTTCTTGATTTGAAAATTGTTGTTCCAAACTACTTAATTCTGCCTGCGCCTTTTTTTCACCAATTCGTGGATGGTTATCTAGAGCATTTTTGATTTCATCCCAAGTCCAAGCTTTTGCAGCTTTTACTGCTTGCTCTGTGATTTGCGTGACAGAGGTATAAGGGCGCTGCGCCACAATGTGTTCCGCCCAGCCTTCAATTTGCACACAGTGCTTTAAAAAAGTTTTTACATCTGCTTCAGATGCTTTATTAAATTCAACAAGTTGCACTATAAAATCGCCTAAAATTATTGAATGATTGTTCAAATTTAGTTTTGCAATATCAGTGCCAACCTAGGTCTATGATGTCAGTTACCTAAGTACAGGCCTAAAAAAAGAGGAGCTAAGCTCCTCTTTATCCGAATATTTTTTTATTAGACTGCATGATGTGTATACCAATGTTCCGCGATATCACCACGACGACAGATCCAGACTTTTTCATGTGATTGCACATAATCTAAGAATCGTTGTAGTGCTTTAAAACGGCCTGGTCGCCCTAAAATACGACAATGCATCCCAATCGATAACATTTTTGGCGCGCTTTCACCTTCTGCATATAGCACATCAAAAGCATCTTTAAGATATTGATAAAATTGTTCACCACTGTTGAAACCACCCGGTGAACAAAACTTCATATCATTGCTTTCGAGTGTATAAGGAATAATTAAATGTGGACGGGTTTGACCATTTTCATTTGTCAAACGACTCCAAAAAGGTAAATCATCACCATAGTGATCACAGTCATATTTAATTTGCGGAAATTCAGCCAATAGCTGACGTGTGTTGGGACTGTCACGCCCTGTGTACCAACCAATAGGCGTCTTTCCAAATAATGCTTCAAGCACACTAATTGCCTGATCCATGTGCTGACGTTCCAACTCTATCGGCATATCCTGATAATGTAACCAGCGTTGACCATGTGAAACGACATCATAATTGGTTTGTTTGATCGCATCGACAATATAAGGATTGCGTGCTAAAGCCATACCAACGCCAAAGACCGTCATGGGTAAATCACGTTTTTTAAATTCTTCATGAATCCGCCAAAAACCGGCTCTGGAGCCATATTCATACATCGAGTCCATCGACATATGTTTGGCAGGAAAACTGGCCGCTCCAATAATATCGGATAAGAATTGTTCTGATCCTGCATCCCCATGTTCGATGTGGTTTTCTCCACCTTCTTCATAGTTCAACACGAACTGCACTGCGATACGTGCCTGATTAGGCCATACGACTTGAGGTACATCGCCATGATATCCAATTAGGTCTCTGGAATAATCCTGTTGTTGGATCTGGTCAATTAAGTCTTGTCCACGTAAGTAGCCTGTAGTCACTTCAACTTCCTAATTTGTTATATCAAACAGTAAAAAAATTAGGTAGAACAAGCAAATTATGCGCCAATATCGTAGACGGCTAAATAACTTTTCATATCAATGACCATTGCCTTTTTTTAAAATATTGAATGGTTGCCCTGAATCATCTGCAAGGATTGAAATTTGCCAAATTTCATCTATTTCTGGAAAATTCTGATGCAGTTGATCAATGAAATAGTAATAACCCAGTGTATTTTCGGTAATATAAATGATTGTATTTGAACACAATATATAGAGTTGAATCTCATCAATGGTTCCAATATTTTGGCGTACGACATCTATACTTTGAATATCTTTCCATAATATAGTTTTTGTGCTTATTTCAGGCCCAGTTATAGTGTATGTGAAACCATCATTAAAATATTCAAAATCACCTTTATCCTGTCTTATAATCTCAAATTCATTTGTTTTATTTTTTATATCTTGTTTTAAATCAATAGAATCTACAAACCAAATATGAGGATGATAAATTATTGCATTCCAAATAATAAAAATACAAAGTGTAAAAAACCATATATTAGCTGTAATTACTATCGTAAGCACTACCAATATAAATAAGATAAAACCAAAATTTAGGTTTAAAAATAATATAGTTGAAGTTCTTATCGGTAGCCGTACTTTCATTGGCAACTGCTTGAATAAAATACCACCATCATTCAATTTTTCGTTGTATTTAAAGTAAAAACAAATTGCCAGTATTAAAAATGATATTAAGCCAATGAATGTAAAATGTTTTTCCCATATTTGCCAATTAGATAAAAAATATATAAAAATGACCATAAATATTGAAATTGAACAATACATCGTAAGTAAGGAATTTAAAAAATATGCATTCTCATTGATTTTTTAATCTTGTAAATTTTTTAATGGTATAACGGCTTTGTTGCATAAATATGTAAGCATCTGATTTAAATAAATTTAATTTTGAATCAAAAAATAATCAAAACCTTTAAAATCATATAGTTATAAAATTTTTGTGCAACAAAGCCCAATAGAGCCATAAACGAGCAAAACTCTACAAAATATTAAAAAAAATATTTACTCATAATTTTTAAATTTTACTCTTCACTCAACAATGCAATATATTGAAAACAAATAAATTACAAAAATATAGATAAACCTAATATAATATTCATAAACTTCACTTTCTTTTTTTATCTTCCCGATCAACAAATAACTCCCATTATAAATTAGATCAACAAAGATAATAAAAAAAACTACTGCACCAATAAAACTCCAGAAACCTATCCCAAAAAAGTAATACTTTATTAAAAAAATCAAAAACTCAATAATAAAAAAAATAGCTATAATTAGCCTTTTATAATCGTGATAAACTCTAATTACAAATTTATCCATTATTATTCCTTTTTAAACTATCGATCCATCTCATTACGAACTGCATCATTACTTTACTTCTTCAGTAGACATCAATTATTTAATACACATCACGGCGGTAACGACCTGCTTTACGCAGTGTATGCAGTTGTTCAATGCCCAGTATCTCTTGCAAAGTGGCATCTACCGCTTTAGCCATATTCAAACTGCCGCAGATATAGAGACAAGCCCCTTGCTCTAGCCAATCAATCAATTCAGCTTTTTTTACAACTAGAACATCTTGCACATACTTTTCAGCAAATCCATCACGAGAAAATACCCGATCGATTTCTGCAATTTTACCTTGGTTTTGTAATTCATGCAGTTCATCAGCAAAAATTGCATCGAAATCTTGTTGATGCTCACCATAAATTAACCAGTTTTGATAGTGCTCTGTTGCGACACGTTGCTTAAGATGTGAAAGCAAACCCGCCATTCCTGAGCCATTGCCAATCATAATTGCCGACTTAACGCCCTCTGCTAAGTGAAAATTTGAATTCGCACGAATATAGGCATGAATACATTGTCCAAGTTTAAAATCTTGTGTTAATAAACCAGAACCTAAACCTAGTTCATCGCCATGCTGCTCTTGACGTACGACGAGCTCTAAATCTTTTTAATTAAATAGAGTTTGATAATTTCACGCTTATACTAAACGACTGAATAAAGACTATAATAAAAATTAAAAATTCATTCGCTATTTGCGAAATCTTCGAGCAATCATGTCCAAAAATCTTGCAACGCTGATTGGATTCAGTGCAATCTTACAATGGTCTTCTATTGTTGGTTTACTTAAGAAAATTAGTTTCAGTATTGGCCCTGATCTTGCTGTGCTCTTTATGTATACCTTGAGCGCAATTATTCTATTGCTCTTATTTAAAATTCCAAACCTTAAACTGGTTCCGCGCCAATTTTTGATATACGCCACCCTTTTATTTGTGATTTATGAGTTGTGTTTTTCGTATGCCATTGCTTTGGCTCAAACAGCTCAACAAGCGATTGAAATCAGTTTGGTCAATTATTTATGGCCGAGTCTGACAATTGCCGCGTTAATATTATTTAAAGAATTAAAATTTAACTTTTTCGTAATCATTGGTTTAGCCATTAGTTTGGGCGGCATTATTTTAATCCAAACTGGTAACGGAAGTTTTAACTGGTCTACAGTCTTTACCAACATTCAGTCCAATCCCTTTAGCTATTTTCTTGCTTTTATGGGCGCGAGTTTATGGTCACTCTATTGTGTGATTACACGTAAATACAGTCATGGGCATAACCCTATTTCATTCTTTTTCGTCGTGATCACCATTGTGCTATGGCTAAAAATGTTGATATTTCACGGTATCCCGCGAATGCCTGCCGTAGACTTACATACCGGTAAGTATATGTTAATCGTGTCCATCGTGTCCATCGTGTCCATCGTGACCGCATTGGGTTATGCAGCGTGGAATGTAGGTATTATAAAAGGCAATATTACGATATTGGTAACTTTATCGTATTTTAGTCCGATTTTTTCTTCGGTTATTTCAATGTTTATATTACAGACACCACTGAGTTTAAGTTTTTGGCATGGTGCCATTTTGGTGACATTAGGTTCGCTGGTATGTTGGATTTCAACCAGTTGGCCACAAATTAAAGCCAGATTAATGCAATTGCGCCATGAATAATAAGAAGCAGTCACTTGGCTCATTTATCTTAAACTGAATAGCAAAACCGCGATTAGGCACAGCATATGAAGTAACTGTGTTGGTGCAAAATATAGAAAATATTTCCAGCCACCTGTGAGAAATGCATTCACACATTTTGAAATCGCATGGGCTGATAATCCAATCACCACAGCATAAACCAATGTTAAATTGTCGATATTACCTTGCATCACCACGGTTGCCATAGCTGCATGGACTTCAAAGAGTGATGCTAATAATGTCCCTAAAATTAAGCCTTTATCACCTAAAGCGAGATTTAATCCATAAACAAGTGCTTGGATCAAAGTAAGCGTGATGGCAATGATTGCCGCCTGTTTTAAGCTAAACATTCGACTATCAGTATTTTCTAACGGCACTGTTTCATTCGCCTCTACACGAAGCATTTCAGGTTCTGACTCTTTATTATGCTGAACTTGAGATGAGCCATAAATCAGATATAACGCAGTAAGGACCAATATCAAGATGCCGACGATACTTGGTATAACTAATATTTTAAACCAAGCAAAACTCACCCCAAGGACAATGATCAAAAGTTGAACCAATGTCGCAACACATGAAAAAAGTCCTGCCCCTGCATTACTTTTGGCACTGGCTTTTCCTGCTCGCACTTCCATGCCTAAGCTTGCGATTGTTGCTGTGCTCGACACAAAACCTGATGCCAAGGCCGATAAGATAATCGCTTTATCAGAAGATAGAAGCCGCTTGGCGATGTGCGCTAATGACTGCACCACCAAGATCAATATCAGTAATTTTAAAATCACATAGGGATTTAATACAGAACCCCAATAGGCCTGATTCGGCGTTAAAGGTAAGGCAATTAGGATCAATGCCAGTAAAAATACACCATCTCTTAACTCATAGTCTTTGATCCAATGTGCTGCAAAATGATGTAAGCCTTTTTTTCCAACTAATATGAGGGTCAACACCACAGCCAAACACGCAGCCAATGGAATATTAAATACACAAGCAGCGCCGATTAAATAGGTCATAACAAAAGCTAGTTCTGTGGTTGTGCCAATATCTTGTTTTTGCTGGCTTAATCCATAATAGCTAAACACACTGACGACAATTGCACCGATTACACCAACAGCTAAATGGATTAAAAAACACAATGCTCCAAACAGCGCACAAATGGTAAATGAGCGTAAACCGGCAAAGCTCTGTTCACTGTCCAAATTGTTGTTACGTTGACGCTCCAAACCGATGAGCAATCCACAGCCTAAAGCCGAAGCTAAAATAGTTAACAACGCTGGGAAGGATAATGTTTGTATGAGTATTTCCAAATTTAAGCCCTCCCATCAATACATTGTTTATTTTGGCAATATAAATAAAAAATAATATAAAAATTTAACGCTAAAATTTGAAAAAAACATATAAATTGAACAACTTGAGAATTTTCAATCATGTTCAAAGTTTAGTCATACTTTAAATCATAAACAATTCCATGATAAATATCCTAGTGGACATCAAATATTTCTCATCTTTTAATTAAAAAAAATATTCGAAAATCTGACTTAAATTCGGACTTTTTTACCTTCATGTCTGTTTAAAGCACACATTAAGCCCAAATCACCATAATCGCCGCAATCACCACTAGGGCTAAACCCCAATGATCAGTTCTTGCGAGTTTTTCCTTAAAGAAATAGGCAGAGATTAAGAGGCTAAATAATATTTCGATTTGACCTAGGGTTTTGACAATCGCAACCGTTTGCATACTCATAGCAGTAAACCAGCCCAAGGATGCTAGAAAGCTACAGACACTAACGCGAAAGGTCAGACCTACTCTCTCCCACATGGCAATGAGCGTTTTACGGCTAAATAGACTGAGGTACAACAGCATAATCACACATTGAAAGCCAATTACACTCAACAACACCCACGCCGCACGATGCAAAGTCGGTAAATCACTTAGCTCTAAACTGGCTTCACGAACCAATAAAGAGGTAATTGCAAAACTTAATCCACTTCCTACACCGATGCATAAAGTTGGCAGAGATAATTTTTGTCGTTGAGAACCTTTGCTTAAAAGAAAAACGGCAACACTACCAACCAAAACACCAATCCAACCAAATAAACTTAAATGTTCACTTAAGAAAATCACTCCAACAATGGCCGCAAAGATCGCTTCACTTTTCGCTAAACCGACGCCGATGGCATAATTCTTTTGTTTAAAAAGCAACACCATTAAAATCGTCGCTAAAATTTGACTTAGCCCTGCAATCACCACATAAACCCAAAACATAGGTGTAAATGTGGTCACCTGAGTCACAGGCTGTTGCTGGTACAACACGAACAAATAAATACAGGCAAATGGGAGCCCAAAAATAAACCGTGCAAGGGTGACACCATACACATCAACAGTGGTACTGAGTTGCTTTTGAAATGCATTGCGCCATGACTGCATAAAAGCAGCCATTAAAGTGAATAAGATCCAAACTGGAAACATAAGAAAGGTGGTTTAACGGTGGATGCCTCATCAATTTACGCTTTTATTGAATTGAATGCGACCCAACACGGCTAGATTATTCATTGAACTTGGTTATAGATTCGTTGAAAAAAATTTATTTAAAAACCTGATATTAAGAACTTGGTATGTATCGAAAGGTAAGTTTTTATAAAAAAATGCAAAGGCATATCACCTTTGCATTTTGCACTTTACCAACATTTAGTTAGCGACTTACGTTAAGTTAGCTTTCAAGTAGTACAGCACCAAATTGCTCACGTAGATCTTTTTTCAGCATTTTACCTGTTCCACTCAAAGGAATAGCATCCACGAAAATCACTTTATCTGGCACCTGCCATTTAGCGACTTTATCTGCATAGTAATCCAAAATTTCTGTATCAGATAAATCGACATCTGGCTTTTTAATCGCAATCAATACAGGACGCTCATCCCATTTCGGATGGGTCGCTGCAATCACTGCCGCCATTGCAATTTTAGGATGTCCCATAGCTAAATTTTCTAACTCAACAGAAGAAATCCATTCGCCGCCCGATTTGATCAAATCTTTTGAACGGTCACTAATTTTTAAGAAACCATCTTCATTCAGCGTAGCAATATCCCCGGTATCAAACCAACCATCTGAGGTTAATGCGGACTCTGTTTTGCCAAAGTAATTGCCAATAATCCAATGCCCTTGGATTTGTAAATTACCTGTCGTTTCACCATCACGTGCAACTTCATATGTACCGCTTTCTTCATCGGTAATACGTAAATCGACCCCAAATGGTGGACGACCTTGTGACAAACGCACTTGTAATTGTTCTTCTTCAGATAATAACAAATGTTTGGCTTTAAACTGGTTTGAAGAACCTAATGGACTGGTTTCGGTCATGCCCCAAGCATGAATCGTTTCACAGTTAAATTGCTCTTTAAACACTTTCAACATCGCAGGTGGGCAAGCAGATCCACCAACCACATTACGCACTAAACTTTCGAGCTGACTACCTGCTTGTTGCGCAGCATTGATTAAACCCTGCCAAATCGTTGGAACACCCAATGCAACGGATACTTTATAGTCATCAATCATTTGCGTCAGGCTTGCTCCATCTAAACCTGGGCCTGGCAGCACTAAGGTGCAACCCACCATAGCCGCAGCATATGGCGTACCCCATGCATTGACATGGAACATCGGCACAACAGGCATCATAATATCTCGCGCTGAGATATTTAATGAATCTGGCATACAAATCGCATAACTGTGTAAGACTGTTGAACGATGACTATACAACACACCTTTAGGATTGCCTGTGGTACCCGAGGTATAACATAAAGAACTAGCCGATAATTCATCTAATTCTGGCCATGTATAGTCTGCAGATTGCCCCGCGATAAGTTCGTCATAAAATTTAACATCTGGCACAGCTTCGACAATCGCTGCATCTGGTGCATCTAAGCAAATAAAGTGCTCAACAGATTTTAATAAAGGTTTTACTGCTTTGATTAAAGGCAAAAAAGTTTTATCAAATAACATGACGCGGTCTGCGGCATCATTGATGATAAAAATTAATTGTTCAGGAAATAAACGTGGATTAATGGTGTGACATACATAACCACTACCTGAAATAGCGTACCAAGACTCTAAGTGACGATGGTTATTCCAAGCGATGGTCGCAACACGATCCCCTAAATTTAAACCGAGTGATGCGAGAACATTCGCAAAACGTTTTGAATTTTTATGGACTTCACCCCAAGTAGTTTTCGTAATCGTCGTGTCTGTATTTTTTGAAATGACTAAACTATCCGCATGATAGCGACCCGCATGTTCAATCATGCTACTAATCAAAAGCGGTTTAAACATCATATTACCAAGCATTCTTTGCTCCCACATTCATCCATATTGAGTTGTTGTTTTTCCGCACTGTCCTGCAGATTTTTTAAAACTTTGCACCATGTCAAAAGTGATTATTCTTTATCGACAAGGTTAAAGCAGTAGATATGAAACGCATATCCAAAACTGATTCTTATGTTTTAACCTTAATTGATTTTAGAATCCACTGTTTTATTGCTCAAAATATGAATGCTTTAGTGGTATAGAATGCAAAAATTAATAGCTTCAGCCCAATTCAAAATATATTCTTAATGTGCGCGCACACCACTGCTTTAAAGAAATTTTTTTGTTCAAATATTAAATAATTGACTGAATCAGATTGGCATAAAAAAACCCAGTCTACATATACTGGGTTCATTCATCGCATTAGCCGTTGTAGTTAAGTTACAATAGTTACAGTACTTCAAACTCAATACGACGGTTTTTCTTACGGCCTTCAGGCGTAGCATTGTCTGCTACAGGCTTATTTGAGCCCATCCCTTCAGTACTTAAGTTCGCCGCTGCAATATTTTTTGAAATCAGGTAGTTTTTAACTGCATTAGCACGATCTTGGCTTAAACTTAAGTTTTTCTCAGGATTCCCCGAGCTGTCTGTGTGACCAATAATTCGTACTTTTTTCCCACCGACGCGATTCAGTGCGACAACCATTTCATCTAAGATCTGTACCCCAGATGGCGCTAAAATAGCACTTCCCGATTCAAATTCGATAATACGATTACGTAAAGCCGCATCAATAATAGCCTGTTCAGCCTGATTGACAGAAAGCTGTGCATTGAAACGAAAAGGTGCTGTGACCAAAGACTGAAACTTGGTGGTCGTTGGTTGGATATCATTTTGATTTGACATCTTGCCACTTAAATCGACTTGCGTTCCGCGTACAGAGAGTTTCCCCTGTTTTACTTTTTTTAAGTCATCATTAATCATTTGGCTTACGCTATTGCCCCAACCATTGGGTGCTGTAACCGCTCGAACCTGAATTTTATCAACCACATTTGCCTGACCATAGGTCAAATAGGCTTTATTTAATATTTCTTGCTTGGTTGCTTCATTCGGTACAGCACCTTCAATCACAATAGGCTCTGCCCAAAGCAAAGTCGAACAACCTAAAATGTACACACTCGCAAGAAATTTGGGCAACATTGGTAAGATTCTTTGCATCATTATTCTTCTATAAAAGTCTGTCTAAAAAGTTTAATGCCATGAATAAGGCTGATCTGGCGCTCACTCAAAGACTGTTCCAAAACGGCTAAGCCTGCATTTTGTTCAAGATAAGGATCAATCCAACTAGCATCAATCAAGGAAACCCAATGATCACTTTGCATGTTTTGGGTAAATACATCACTCAGCGCTGTAATATCAGCGCCTTGAAAACCAAACAGTAAAACTGGCGAATCACTGTGTAGGATGCCAATGAGTAATTCAGCATCTTGGTTTTCGACAAAGCGACTAATTAAATTGACCCAAAAAGCCGCAATTTCATAACAGTAACTAATATTATTGATCGGTAAAATCAACACTTTATTCAACCGAGACGTGCCCTGATGAATAATCGGTTGTAGCAGCAAACCGAGACCAATCATGCTTTGCGCCAACTGATAAGGCGTAAAATTCAATAAACGTGCAAATGAATGCAACGTATGATGCTCATAAAAAGAAGAGGTTTCTTCTGTCCCGAACACTTGAATTTCGTTATTCAGTTTGCCTAATTTATCGAGCAAAATATCGGGATCGCGAATAGAACGCATCACTCGGTTACGCTGATATAAGTCAATTAAGGTTTGTTTATAACGATATGGTGCATACAAAATATTATCGAAAGGATCATCGATTTCTAGCAGATGAGCGAGCACCATTGGAAATTGACGCTTTGAACTGTCTTCACTACTAATCAAATTGGCAACCAAAAAACGCTTATCTTTTGGACTGGCAATAAAGAAATCTAATGAAGGCAGTGAGTTATACGCTGCATTAAAATTGTCTGAACGCATAGCGAACTCAAGCGCCTCCGTGATCCACTGATCGATTAACTGAATCAGTGAATATTGTTCACGGCTCTTTAAGAAGTCACCACGAGCTGGACATTTTCCATAATACAGCGGTGTCGTTCTCACTTCATACATCGTCACACTCCTTGTTCTTTTGCACGAATGCCACCGCTCTCATTTTTAAATTCATCATCATGGTGTTGCTGTTCCTTGTACAACACTCATCGGTGAAGTCACTGGCGCTACAGGCGCTTGTCCTGCAGGCATCGTTTGCGCTGCGACGACACGAACACCTTTATTCGTCACCACTTGATCAACAAGAGTCATACCTGAATAGCCTGAACCTGTAGTTGGGCCAGATGCGTTACCACTAATTAAACGGAAATTCACTTTAACAAACACTTTTGGATTTTGTTTGCTACGCCACACCATTTCAAATGAATTACCATTTTGTGTACGCTGAGCGCCTTCAACCAATCGGTTAATACCATATTCACCCGGCTCATCAAAAATCGTATGCGTTTGACCTTCCAAGTCAATTGCAGTAATACGTGCACCCGGAATTGCCCCTTTATTTGGCCAAACGAAGTTCACCCATTGCTGAACACCGTTTTCATACACCATACGCTGACCATCAATATCAATGGTATATGAAAGCAACTGTGTATTTTCTAATGGGAAGAATTGGAAGTTCGATTGATTGGTTGCCGCAGGTGCTGCTTGACTCAATTCCCCTGTAGCTACGCCATTACTTGGCGCAACATAGCGTTGGAAATTCGCTACAAATTGTGGATTTAAACCAATGCCCAAATCTTTCCATGTTTTCGTGGTTAAGGTATAGCCTCGACGAATCACCAATGGATCTAAATATTCTTTTACAAAACGAGCGATACTTCCGTTTTCACCAAAAATTTGGCTAATTTCATTACTGGTCGCTTGTAAAGTAGCATTGCTATTAAATGGATATTTAGGCGCAAGATTGGTTGTAAATGGTTGATACGCCTGCATTGCCCACAACTTATTAATTTCGTTTTGAGCTGGGATCAAAAGAACCTCAAATGACTGGGTCACTGGCTGCATAAAGAGCTTTTGAATCAACTGTTGATCTAATTCATTCAGACCGACAGACATTTTTTCATCCACAAATTTTTGCGTGCTATTAAAGACAGAGCTTTGATCATTGATGGTTTGTTTCACCAATGTCATGCTTGCAGGCCCCATATCACCACCACTCTTTAAGTCATTGAACTTACTACGTACTTGACTCAAAGAAAGCATGTATTCATCTAAAATAGATTTGTTTTGCTGATCATCACGCTTACGAACCAATTGATAGAACACATCAAATTCTTTTGCAATAACACCTTGACCGGCTTTAGAAGCAACTTGCTGTGCCTGCTGCGCATCATCACGGCTGAGGACTTTACGTTTAAACCACGCAATAAAACCTTTCTGAGGCGCAGCCAGTTCTGCTTGAACAATTGGATTATCCCAACTGGTTTCTTTGGCAATACGGTCGACCACTTTACGAATTGGCGAGTTTTCAGGTTCACCTAAAATATCAATAAAACGTGACTGCTGAGCGACATCTGCGCCTTTGCCATAATGCACAGCATTTAAGAATTTACGCCATTCAGCGATATATTCCTGCTTATAAAGTTCGGTTAACTGTTTACTGATCTGATCTGGACTACCACTAAACGTCAGGTCATCAGAACGATTGGTATTGAGTACCCAATCTTGAGTATCCGTCGGATTATTCGCAGCTTGGTTAATCGCATCTTTTACATAATCATTCCATGCTTGGTAAGTAAAAATACCCGGCAAGGCATAACTACCTAACATGCTTTTTTGGCCTGTTTCACCTAAAATTTGCTTCACAGTTACTGCTGGGAAACGTACCGAACCACGCATTTTAATTTCATTATAAACGCGGTCACGTGCAGGAATACCCATGGTAACAGCTGTTAATAATTGACGTGTTTGATCAACCAATAAAGGATCAGATTCCATTTGCGGGAACGCAGGATCAGCAGCTAAAGTCATCGCATAAGATAAAACTTGTTCGGCTTTTTGAATCATTTCCCCACGTGGCATTTGACCGCGATTTGAATCTAACCATGAACGCCAGAAACGAGTAACTTGGTCACTCAAATGGCTCGATTCCATATATTTATGATTGCTCATCATCAAATACGCCTTCAGTGCATTATATGCATCCTGAGGGTTAGTATCTGATGGTTCTAAATAGGGCTGATTTGATTTCACAGCTTGAGTGATTTGCACATTGACGTGATTTTCTTTCAACGTCGCTTCATTGGCTTTAACGCGCTGTAAGTACTGCGCCATATTTTGCTGAGATGGTGCCAATACAATTTGTTGAATACCTCGTAAATACTCAACTTTGAGTTTTTCACGAATTTTATTCCCTTGGTATAAACCAAAGCTATATTTCAAAGGACGATCTTCATCAAAATGATCGAGCTGCTGTAAATGCCCTTGTAATATCAGCAATGCATCCAATTGAGTCGAAAGCTCACTTCCGCTACGGCTTTCCATTTGTACAACTTTGTCTAGGTCTGCCTGAACTTCAGCCACGAGTTGTTGGTTATTACGATACGACCAAACCCATAATCCAAGCACCACAGCAACCAATAATAATGCAGCAATAAATGCCATAAAACGCTGACGCTTACGTGCAGGATTGATATGTTGTTTAACCAGATTTTTATCTTTTAAAATGACGGTTGAAAAGAGTCCTTTTAAGAAATAACCATGATCTTGCGAAACAGAATTTGTCGGAATGCCAAACTCACTATCCGTACTTTTCACCAAATGAAAATCTTCAGCAATTTGTTCGGTCATCGGACTTTCAATCACACCTTCTTGTAACGCACTGGTGAAATAGAACCCACGGAATACCGGTTTAAACTGATAAGGGTTGTCTTGAAACAACGTACCAATAAAAGTTTTTAACACTGGCTTTAAACTTTTAAACTCAAGTGGAAATGTCATTACACTTGGAGAAATATTTTGCGAATGACGACGACTCAAGTGCGTAGTACTGACGCTCTTCAAGCCATCGTATAAAATTGAATAATGCTTTTCGAACATCTCAACAGCATGTTCGGATGAGTCTGGATCATAAGGTAGCGTTGCACCCCAAACTTGATCAAATTCATCCTTATCATAACAATCAAAAAATTCTGTAAAGCCAGCAATCAAATCCATTTTTGAAAAAACGATATACACTGGCGCAAAAATTTCTAAACGTTCCGTCAAATCCTGTATACGTGCGCGTAAGTTTTTGGCTAATTTGATTGATTTTTCAGGACTTTGACTAACAAGCTCCGCCACAGAAACAATCACGATTAAACCGTTAATTGGTGCTTTAGAACGGTTTTTCTTTAGAATATTTAAAAAGCCTAACCATTCTGAATGGTCTTCGGCATAAACTGAATATCGACCTGCGGTATCGAGTAACACACCATCTGTAGAGAAAAACCAATCGCAGTTACGAGTACCACTTAGACCTGCCGACACCATTTTCTGATGAGTTTCTTCAAATGGAAATCTAAGACCAGAATTATAAATCGCTGAACTTTTACCCGCTGCTGGGTTACCAATCACCATGTACCAAGGTAATTCATATAGGGCTGCATTCCCCTTTTTGTCGCCGAGTTTTGATTTACGGATAAGTTGAATCGAGTCTTTCATTTGCTGATTGATCAGCGCAAGTTCTTCTTTATTTTTTTGTTTACCGTATTCAGCTTCATTATCCTTGGCAATCGCCTCAGCAAGTTCTTCGCCTTGCTGTTTATGACGATAATGCTGTACTAATTCATATATACCCCACAGAATTAATCCGAGAATATAAACAGCAACCACAATGTAAAAAGTCTTTTGCGGAATCGAATTATGCATAGCCACAATGGCCACAAAAAATGACAAAGCCACCATCGCTTTAGGATTGGTGACGTACTGCCAAACATAACCGAGGATCGTATAAAATAGTGTGTTCACAATGTTCTCAATTTCGTCTTAATTCTAATTAAACAGTTTCTTGTTCAAGTTCATCTTCTACTGAAAATGCTTGAATAAAAGCAAATGTCGATTCTTGGTCTGTGCTATAAATCATGGCAGTTAACTCTTCTGGCAAGTGCATACCCAACATGAATCCAAAAATTTTTGCCAATTGCTGGGTATTTCCAAGATTCTGTTTTGTATATAAAAAATGATAGGTTTCAATCGCGGTTTCATTAAATTTATACTGTAATTTTTTCACCACTTTCATATCCGTTGCATCATCTAACATCAATAAAAAGGGTTGTTCTTGATCATACTGATCTAAATTATTCAGTGCTTTAAGCTCTAAATGACGTTTCAACTCAGGCTCATGTGCCACCACTTGTAGCACTTTATTTGGAGTTAAACCTCGAACTTGAACGTCTGAAGCAGCCAAACACCAACTCGATGCAAACTCTGCAGCAATGTATTTTTCTTGTAACCACATCTTTTCATCAATCCATTCTTGGTCGATTTCAGAGTCAGCATTCAGAATCAAACTGACTTCAAACTTTTGTTTTGAAATCATCTCTAAAATGCTTAACCATTCTGAATAAGCGACTTGAGTGCCGATAAAATGTGGCTCGATATGAATTTGTTCGGGAATGATCGAAAATCCGTCAGAAAGATACTGCTGAAT
This sequence comes from Acinetobacter sp. YH12231, assembly GCF_013417755.1. NCBI lineage: Bacteria > Pseudomonadati > Pseudomonadota > Gammaproteobacteria > Moraxellales > Moraxellaceae > Acinetobacter > Acinetobacter sp. YH12231. The sequence continues at coordinate 30,608 of NZ_VPDJ01000011.1, read as the reverse complement.
AATCTGGGCATAATCATCATTCCATTGATGAATCAAATTATCAGCAAGCAAAATATGGACATTTAAACGATTTAAACGTGAAACTTGCTGTGCATTGTTCGCCAAATGTTCTGGATGTTCATCTTGCGTATAATCTGGATCCACCCAACCCGGATGCATACGGTACTGATATGCCAATTCACTATCATAAAAGAGTGCTGATTGCTTCAGATGCTCAGCAATTAAAAATAGACTTTCAACGTGTTGCTCTAGTTGTTGCTGAATAAGTGACTGGATTCGTTTTTCACGCATGGTGATGGCACTATATTCATCATCTGCTTCTTCATTAGTGAGTTCATCTAAATCTTTGATTCGAAATGAAAGAACAGGCAAACCGTATGCATTGAATAATTTATCATCGAGTTCAGGACTTTTGAATTGTTGAATATCTTGGATAATTTGTTCATTTTCACCAAAACTATGCCAAGCCGCTGAAGAATAAACATTTAAACGAAATTGCTGTACATCAATAGGCTTCGGTTTTGCTTGTTCAATGGCATCAAGTTGTTGTTGCTCAGCTTGTTCTTCTGCACGTTTTTCAGCTTCAAGTTTTTTTTCTTTTTGATGTTGAATGCCCTTATAAATCAAATAAGGCGACAAAATAATTGCACATAAAGCGACAGGAAGAAGTAGAAAATAGGTGACCAGATCAAAAGCTGTCGGGTCATAGCCTGTATCTCGCCAGTAAAAAATCACGAAAGCAGTACACAAAACAAAAAGCGTACTAAAGGTACCAATTATTAATTTCAGCATTATTATAAATTCCCCATTAAGGCATAACAGGTTTCTGTATTATCGACCTGTTTATTCGGCTGTAAAAATGCTCCCTGAGCTAAACCAATTCCGCTCAAAGAATTTAAACACACCGGTTTTATTTCTTCTTTTTGTAAAATTAAGCGCACATCCACCATTAATGTTGGACTGCACCAAGTTTGAATCATTTGTTTTAATTTTAAGCTGCGTGACTGATTCGGTAAAAATGTTAAATAATCTTCATGATTTAAAGGTCCAATCACGATTTCAATTTTTTCGTCAATCTGTTGAATCTTTTCACCACAAAATGTATTTAGTCCCAATAAACTCGGCTGAGATCCACCTAAACATGTTCTCTGATCTTCTTCAAATACAAAAGTTTCAGGGATAAATTCTCGAATATCAAAATTCTGCTTAAAGATACAGTTCAGCATGGTTTTTAATGCATACGCTGTATTGTTTTGTCCCTGCATTAAACCTGAAAACTCTGCAAAATAATCATCTAAATCAGGCTGATCATGCTGGCTACGGATATAACCATTTAATGCATGTAAAATATCAAGATAGTGATTATCCTGCTCGATTTCATAACGAATAGGTAAATGATAATTTAAACTGGCATCAACATAATGTGCTGTTAATTTATGATTAAACAGCCCTAAAAACTTTTGTGTTTCGTGTCGCTGATGTCGCCCGCTGAGCTTAATCTTATTGGTATAACTATAAGGTAATGTACCTTGAATACCCGTTAAACCCACCATTAAATTTGTCAGTTCAACTTTTTCATCATTGAACTCTAAACTTTCAATTTCAGTATTCGGGAAGTTCAGATTAAGTGAACTATTAAACTCAAAGTCATTTGCCCAATGGACTTGAGCTGCTCCATAAGGTGCATGTCTTAACAAACGAGTGGCTTGAACAAACTCGTAGGCTTTCGGTTCTTGGAAAAGTCCGTCAATTACAGAGCTTTCTTGCCACCAACGTTCTGCACGCATTGGTATAACTCCTGTTGACTATTTGCATCAAAAACCGAGACATCGACAAAGCTGTTCATATTGACTTTTAAATTAAAGATATGTGCCAGTAATTGACTAAATATATACAGGCTATGTCCTCTAAATATATCCGCATCGATATCGAGCTGTACTTTTAAACCTCTGACAAATAAGGGAAACGGTTTACTATCCACAAGTTTCTGCGTGGTAGAAAACTGAATATTTTTTATGGAGTCGATAATAATTTGGTTTTCTTTTGATTTAGGTAAATTATACAATTCCAAAAGTTCTTTAATATGAGAGACCGCATCGCCTTTCATTAAAGACATATTATTCAAAGATAAATGTGAAATCACTCGCCACTGTTCTTGTTTATTTTGTTCAAAATAATATGGAATCGACGGACGTTTGAGCATCAGAGCACGACGTGCCAAATTACTATCATTCAGTGTTAATGCATTCTGATCTTTATTATAACTTTCGTAAGGTAACTCACGATTACTACATAGTAGTTCCGTACTAATAAAATCAGACTGAGTGCTATGCGGATCTAAAGCACGAGATATGATTGAATAGTTTAATTCCTGATGTTTATTCTTCATCTGCTGCGGATTTAAACTATAAAAAAACTGAATTTTATCTTGATGATAATGACTCATTGCAAAAAAAGGCAGTACAGGATAATACACTTCATCTTGGTTACTTTTTTCACGCACCATGTTCATTTTTAAAATGCTATAGGCTTGAAAATATTCAGGATGATGTGCGTCTGTCACCAATGGATATTCCATTCGCTTATGATTAATCTTTTGCGGCTCTGCTTGTTTATTGAAAAGATTAACAATTGGTGTAGCAAACAATTTAAAATTTGCCGCATTTAATTCTGAATAATTTCGAATCGCCGCTTGATCATTTAAATTGAGTTTAAAGTGCATTTGAACATCAAATTCACTATGTTCTAAACTTAAAAACTTAATGAAATCTAAATTTAGATTTAAAAAATTGAATTTTTCAGGAACACAAAAATATTCCATCAATAAACGATATGCATGATGCGTATGTTGATCGATAGGTAGAACACTTTGAATTTCATCAAAGCCCATAATTTCAAATGGATTGGCAATATCAAAAATGTGCTGCCCCACACGAATCGAAAAACTCGTAGTCGATTTAAAAATACTATCTAAAACCTGTAAAGGAAAATTAGAAATAGCGTCTAAAAATATCGGCAAAGTTTCATTTTTGAGTAAAGCGTGCTTATTCGAAAAAATTTCAAATCCTAAGCTCAATGTGGCATTTTGATTTAAATGCATATGTGCCGATGGATGAGTTTTGAAATTGAGCTGTTTTAATTGAATCGGTAATAAAGTGACTTCTTGTACCGTCTGATATTCACATTGAACACCACGCGTACTTTTGGCTTTTAGACTGGTCGCCTTTGGAATAACGTGTCGATCTGTTAATTGCTTAATTTTATTTATATCTTCGAAGCTCACCACAGAACATGCAGGAAATGGTTTTAAATATTGAGGAAACATCACCTCAAAAATTGATCGAGTAAAAACGTCATAACTATCTGCAAGTTTTTTATCAATCCGTGCAGAAATTAAAGAAAAGGCTTGAATTAAACGCTCAATATGCGGGTCATCTATTTGTTCTTGGTTTAAAGACAAACGCTGGGCGATTTTGGGGTATTTACTGGCAAACTCACGGGATTGTTGTCCAAATTCCTGTAGTTGTTTTTCGTAATACGGTAACAGCTCTTCAATCACAGATAACCCACTTCATTAAGCTCTTGGAGAAATAACATATTGTTGTGTTGTTGGTTTTAATAAGGCATCAAAAATAACTGGTTCGTATAAAGGATGAATATTTAAATATGCCTGAATACTTAAACATAGTGCCCCCATATTATGGCCATCCATGAGCATTTCGACTCGAATCTGTTTTAAACGCGGTTCATGTGCAGCAATCGATTGCTCAATTGACTGGCAAATTTTGTCGCGATCCGATGGATTTGCTGTCGATAAGCCCACAAAATCGATAATGCCAAATTGCAAAATAGACTTTTTTGCTAATGGAAAGTCATCAATCAGTTCATCTAACTTTGCCACCCGACTATTGAGAAGATCCTCTAAATCGGAAGCAACAGATTCACGAAGTTCTTGCAAAGACAGACCTTGAGTCTGCTGAGCATCTGCTGGTAATAAGCGGTCAAATAATGTCGTTCTAAAACCGTAAGGATAAAGCTGATCGAGATTCATATCTTCTTATAAATATTTAAAAAAATGAAAATAGAGGCTACCCAAGTTAGCCTCTATCTGAATCCATCTATTACGCTGCGTATGAAGCAGTGTTGTTAGATAATGACCACTTCTTAGTAACAGCACCTTTCGCAGTACCGTTAATATCTTGTTGGTTATATGTCCACTCTACTGCAGCATATTTCAAACCAAATGATTCGTGCGGAACACCTTCATCATTTACAGTTGGAGTCACACTAGAAACCAACACATGTTTCAGTTTGATTTGAAGATATTTAATACGTTTATCGCCATTCGCACGGTAGAAATCAATTTGAACTTCATCAAATGTATAACCTGCTGAACATGCTTCCCAAAGTTTAGGGCTTGTCGCGTCTAAATCTTTAACAAAAACCATGTCAGAATGTTCTACACGTTCTGCAGTGTGACCACCCACACTTGAAGAAGTCGCAGATTTAGGTTGACGGATGTTATGCGTCCAAGAGTTTACTTCTAACCAACTCTTGTGCTCTGCATCACGAGATTCGCCGTCTACTTTGTACTTACCACGAAATTGAATGTATATATCTTTCATTGTTCTGAATACCTATTTATTTAAAGTTATTATAGTGTTGACCCAAAATTAATTTGAGGACTGAGGTAACTCGGTCACAAGTCGTAATGAAACAGACAACTCATCCAACTGGAAATGTGGTCTTAAGAAAACCACAGATTTGTAGTGACCAGGCAAAGCTGGATTTTCTACAACTTTTACAGAAGCTTCACGCAATGGATACTGAGCTTTAGCTTCTTGAGATGCACCATCATCGAGCAATACATATTGCGATAACCATTCATTTAAGAAGGTCTCAACATTACCCGCTGATGCAAAACTACCCACTTTGTCACGCATCATTGCTTTTAAATAATGTGCAATACGTGAAACTGCCATGATGTATTGGATCTGGCTAGACAATGCAGAATTGGCATTTGCTGTATCGCTATCATATTTTTTAGGTTTTTGCGTCGATTGCGCACCGAAAAATGCAGCATAATCCGTATTTTTGCAGTGTACCAACGGAATAAAACCAAGATCACTCAGTTCTTTTTCACGACGGTCAGTAATGGCAATTTCAGTTGGGCATTTAAAGACCACTTCACCATCATTGGTTTTGAACGTATGGACAGGCAATCCTTCAACTAAACCACCACCTTCTACACCACGAATCGCAGCACACCAACCATGCATATCAAAAGCATTAGTTAAACGCGTACCAAAGGCATAAGCCGCGTTCATCCATAAATATTCATTATGGTTTTCGCCCGAAACTTCTTCAACGAAGTTAAATCCTTCAGTGGCAATACCTTCTTTTGGATCATATGGCAAACGACCCAAAACACGTGGCATTGTCAACGCAACATAACGTGCATCGTCACTTTCACGGAATGAACGCCATTGTACATATTCTGCTGTTTCAAAGATTTTAGATACATCACGCGGACGATCAATATCAGTAAAAGACTCTAGTCCCAACATATTCGGGCTAGCAGCCGAAATAAACGGTGCATGTGCAGCCGCAGCGACATGTGAAATTTGCTCAAGCAAATACATATCAGATGAAGTACGGTCAAACTCAAAGTCACCAATCAATGTTGCATAAGGCGCACCACCGAATGATCCATATTCTTCTTCATAGATTTTTTTGAACAACGTGCTTTGGTCAAAATCGGTCGCACCTTGGAAATCTTTAATCAATTCTTTTTTCGTCGTATTTAACATACGAATTTTTGTTAAAGAATTTGAAGGTGTTTCTTGGCAGAAATAATACAAACCACGCCATGTCGATTCAATTTTTTGAAATTCAGCATGGTGCATGATTTTACTTAACTGAGATGAAATCAACGCATCAATTTCAGCAATACGCTTATCAATTGATAAAGTCATATTGTCCGAAACGGTGATGGTACCTGCCATGACTTCTTTGGCAAGTTCACCGATCAGACTTTTTGCACGATCATGTTCTTGATCTGTACGCGCAATACGACTTTGTTCGACAATTGAATCTAAAAGCGAATATTCTTCAGTTGCTTCAAGGTTTGCAGCAGTTGCAGTATTAAAATTACTCATTTTCTGCCTCCACACTCAACTTACGAATTTGATCAGTGTTATGTAACACTTCATCCAGTAAATCTTCTAAGCGTTCATTATTTGAAATTTTATTACGCAAGTCAGACAGACGCTCACGCGCGGCAACTAACTTTTGTAATGGATCAACCTGTTGTACAACTTGCTCTGGAGTGAAATCAGCCATGCTCTTAAATGTAAGATCTACCGACATTTTTCCACCGTCTTCAGTCAAGGTATTCTCAACTTGAAAATTAGCACGTGGCGCTAAAGACTCCATTACTTCATCAATATTATCTAAATCAACATTAATGAATTTCTTGTCTTTTAATTTGGTTTTCTCTACTTCAGATGCCGCTGAGAAATCACCTAACACCCCTACAACGAATGGTAATTCTTTAATTTCTTTACCGTCGCCAACTTCAACATCGTAAGTCAATTGAACACGAGGAGGACGAATTCGTTGAAGTTTTTTCTGTACACTTTCACGTTTTGCCATGAGTGCTTTTCCTTGTTATTTATTTTTTAATGTATCGAAAGGTGAACCACTGGCAGCAGGTTTTTTCGCTGTAGTCTGCGTTTTTGCTGTCGTGGTAGTTTTCTTTTTGCTTGCTGCTGTAGTCGTTTGTTTAGACTTGGTAGACGCTGTATTGGTTCGTTTTTTAGCTGGTGTTGTCTGTTTAGATTTCACATTGCTCGAAGATTCTGTACTTTTTTCACGAACATCTGCTGCAGCAGACGTAGATTTATCAATCGTCGGCTGAATATAACGAATATTATCCGACAACACTTTGGCAGGAGAATAGGTCTGTTCATCTAGAGTACGATTTTCATTACTCCGCATATGATTCAGCGCATTATAAGAAATAGCGATACCTGCTAAAAAAGTGACATCAGTAAGTTCAGGCGACTGATAGTTCTTTTCTCGCAGCAGATTGACCGCTTGCAATGCTTTTAAATTGTAACCATTAGCTTGATATTTTTTGGCAATATCTACAAAAATTTCATTTTTTAAGTTCTCATTTTTCTTATTTTTTTTGTCGCATAACTGATTATAAAAACCAATAATCTCTGGATCTGTATCACCTACTGCCAGTGGATAATCCTTTAAACAGGATTTTTTCACAGATGCCGCTTTATCTTTTGCAAAAACGGTTTGTGTTAAACTGGCTGCTAAAATTATAGGTAATAAAACACTAAATTTATTCAAAATTGCCTCTGTATTTCTACGTGCTAAAACTTAATTTATGTGGAGAAATCACCACTTATTTTCCCGTGGGTTTTCTCTTCATTTATCAAAATTAAAAATATGCTGCAGATTTAACAAAAAATAAGCACATAGAGTCAATACAAAAATGTGCCAAATACTCCAAAGTTTGTCGACGATTTGTTTTTTTTTGTTTCATTTTATAAAAAAATCTTTTTCCTTTTTTTATTTAGTCTGTATTATATCGCCTAAAGCAAGACACTAATAATATATAAGGTGTTGATTTTAAAGTTTTTATTTTTATAGCAAGAAAAAAGAGATCACAGTCAAACTTGTAAAATTTCGTACTGTGGATTCTAAATTTGATGAGTTATTTATGAATAATTTAAAAGTTTTAATTACTAAACTTTCACCTCACGCCCGCATTTCACTCGAAAAGTCAGCCAATACATGTATTTCACAGCAAAATTATGAAATCGAAATTGAACATTTTTTACTCGAATTATTAACCTATAACAATAAAAATGACCTTCAAATACTCTTAGAAAAATACAAAGTTTCTGCAGACGGTTTGGCAGATGACCTCAAAGAAAGTATCGCTCAACTTCCAAAAGGAAATACGCGCACCCCGATTTTTGCCCAATCCATTGTGCGCTTACTTGAACAAGCTTGGTTATTAGCATCTGCTGAACAAAATCCACAAATTCGTAGTGGTCATTTACTTGTTGCACTGCTTACCGCGCCAGATTTATACCAAATCGCAGCAAGAGCTTCTTCTCTATTCGATTTATTACCTATCGATACGATTAAACATAAATTTTTAGATCTTTGCCTAAAGAGCATTGAAAATGAAGATTTAGCAACTGCATCACCAGATGAAAAATCAGCAGCACAAACGAATGCAACAACGCCAGTTAAAACACCTGCTCTAGACCAATACACCATTAATTTAACTGAAAAAGCTAAAAATGGTGGCATTGATCCTGTGATTGGTCGTGAGTTTGAAATCCGCCTAATGCTAGATATTTTGATGCGTCGTCGTCAGAACAATCCGATTTTAACGGGTGAGCCTGGTGTTGGTAAAACGGCCGTTGTTGAAGGTCTGGCATTAAAAATCGCAACCAACCAAGTTCCAGATGCTTTAAAAAATGTCAGCATTCATACTTTAGATATGGGCTTGCTACAAGCGGGCGCCAGTGTTAAAGGTGAATTCGAAAATCGCTTAAAACAAGTCATTCATGAAGTTCAAGCCTCTGCACATCCAATCATTTTATTTATTGATGAAGCACACACGTTGATTGGTGCGGGTGGTCAAGCAGGTCAAAATGATGCTGCAAACCTGTTAAAACCGGCGCTTGCACGTGGTGAGTTAAGAACCATTGCCGCAACCACATGGGCTGAATATAAGCAGTATTTTGAAAAAGATGCCGCATTAAGCCGACGCTTCCAAGTAATTCAGGTTGAAGAACCGACTGAAGAAGTCGCAATCGATATGCTGCGTGCCATGATTCCCGTGATGGCAAAACATTTCAATTTACAAATTGACGATGAAGCTATCGTTACTGCAGTCCATGCATCACACCGTTATATCACTGGCCGTCAATTGCCTGATAAAGCGATTAGTGTCTTAGATACGGCTTCTGCGCGTGTTGCGTTAACGCAAAATGCACAACCTGTAAAATTGGATCAACTTCATGCTCAATTACATAATTTGAAGCTTGAATTGGTGATTCTTGAAAATGAACATAAGAATATTCCTATTCACCACGAACGCATTGAAAGTGTAAAAACACAAATATCCGCGCTTGAACAAGAAATTCAGTCGACAGAAACGCAGTGGAAAAAAGAACTCGAAATCGTTCAACAGATTAAAACGCTTGAACAAGAGTCCGAGCAAAAACCAGAAAATATTGAAACTTTAAGCAATATTCGTAACCAACTGGCAACTTTACAAGGTCAAACGCCGCTTGTTTTTGAACGTGTAAATGCTCAAATTATTAATGAAATCATTTCAGACTGGACCGGAATCCCTGTTGGTAAAATGGTGAATGGTGAAATTCAGCAAATTTTGAAGCTTGAAGCACAGTTAGAACAACGTGTGATGGGTCAAGATTATGCACTGCATCAACTGGTACAAGGCATTAAAACCTCTAAGGCAAAATTGGAAGATCCAAATAAACCTCAAGGCGTTTTCATGCTGGTTGGCCCAAGTGGTGTGGGTAAAACCGAAACAGCACTTGCGTTAGCAAACGAGTTATATGGTGGTGAGTCACATTTAATCACCATTAACATGTCTGAGTATCAAGAAGCACATACCGTGTCGTCTTTAAAAGGTGCTCCTCCGGGCTATGTCGGTTATGGCCAAGGCGGCGTACTGACAGAAGCAGTTCGCCGAAATCCATATAGTGTGGTTTTGCTCGATGAGATTGAAAAAGCACACAGCGATGTTCAAGAGCTATTCTACCAAGTATTCGATAAAGGTACTTTGGAAGATGGCGAAGGTCGTGTAATTGATTTTAAAAATACCACGATCTTATTGACTTCAAATGCAGGCTCAAGTGCCATTATGCAGGCTTGTTTAAATCAGCCAGTAGAAGAATGGCCGTCAGCAGAAGAACTTTTAGATGTATTAAAACCAGCATTGTATAAACAATTTAAGCCGGCATTTTTAGGTCGTATGCGTATTGTGCCGTATTTCCCTTTACACGATGATCTGCTTGTACGCATTATTCAGCATAAATTAGGCAAAATCACCGCGCGTATTGAAAAACAATATGGTACGCAAACACGTTATACCGATGATTTAGTCGAATTATTATTAAGTCGCTGTACTGAGGTCGATAGTGGTGCGCGTAATGTCGATAACATTTTAAATGCGACGGTCTTACCTGCTTTAGCCACTGAATTACTCATGGCAATGAGCGAGCAAAAGATTCCATCAGTCATTGAAATCGATGTCAAAGACGATGAAATTATTTATGTTTTAGATCCTAAAAGTAAACCTGCGAAAAAACGCAGCAGCAAAAAGACTAAAACCTTAGAAGCATAAGTTAGGAACGATGTAGAATATGAGTTTAGAGCTCGACGCTTTATTGCAACCGATTACGGATGATTTACCTTGCGGTAGTGATTTTTCATTTTCAAATGATTTTCATGCAATTAAAAAAGCTAAAACACAAGATGACCCGCTCTTGGATCAAGGCGACTGGATCGCAGAACCAAAACAGGCAGATTGGGGCTTTGTGCACCAAAAATCGTCAGATCTACTTCGCGAACATACAAAAGATATTCGCCTATATGGTTGGTTGCTTGAAGCGTGGACTCACATTCATGGTTTCGAAGGGATTGCCAAAGGGATTGAACTTACACAAAAAAGTTTGCAAGACTTTTGGCTACAACTTCATCCTGAAATTGAAGATGATGACCTTGATCAACGTCTAGGTTTATTACAAGGGATAATTAATCAAATCCCAACATTAATTAAATCAGTTTCAATCGTTCATGGCGCGGCAGCGTATTCCCTATCCGACTATGATCGACTACTTCATGTTCAAAACCAAAGACGTAAATCCAACCATGAAGATGATGATCAAGAAGAGTCTTTTAATGGTATGGAACAGTTTGAACATGCCTTGTTCAATACGTCAAAATCAATTCAATACCAGTATTACCAACAGTTTTTAGATATTTTAAACCATTGGGAAAACTTAAAAACGACTCTTGATGATTTGATGGGTTTAGATGCGCCAAGCTTTGCTGGCATTGACTCTCAAATCGAAATGATTCACTTGAGCTTAAAAAAAATCTATAAAGCAGATGCTTTTATCAATTCATCGAGCGCTGAACAGGTTCAATCAAATTCTCCAATTGAAAGCCAGACACTTTCCACTGTAACTTCCGTGCAGAATGATATGCAAATAATACAACAACAGCATACGCAGCAATTTAAACCTCAAGTGCAAAATCATCTTGAAAACCGTGAACAAGCCATGAAAGTCTTGCAAGATATTGCGGACTATTTCCAAGTGAATGAGCCGCATAGCCCTGTCAGTTATATGCTGCAAAAGACCATTAAATGGTCACAAATGCCACTGCATGAATGGTTAACTCATGTGATTAAGGATGAAAACCCTCTTGAAGCTGTACAAGAAATGTTAGGTGTTCAGCAACAAAGCAATGAATCGAATAGCGACTGGTAAAAACAATGTTTAAAGCAGAAAAAATTTTATGGGGCGAAGGATTATTTTTACGCCCACAACACTTTCAATTACAAGATGCTTATCATGAACAGCGTTTAAACCATACGGTTCGCGCAACGATACCGTTCGCTTATGGTATTCAAAGTTTAAATTTTGATGAATCACAACTCAGTACCAATACTTTGGCTTTGAATAAAGTTGAAATGATTTGGCAAGATGGCGAGATTTATCAAGCACCTGCACAAGATTTATTACCAGAGCCCGTGCTACTCGACTCATTAAATTTACGCGGCGAAATGCAAATTTATTTGGCATTACCGATTGTTCAACCGAATAAGCGAAACGTCAATTTTGAAGAAAATACCCAATCGAGTCGCTATCATTCACATTTGACTGAAACTCATGATTTATTTACAGATGCAACGGCTGCTGAAATTACTTTATTACGCCGCCGTGCAGAGTTTAAAATCTTTGAATTAGGCCAAGAACCACAGCACAATCTTGATGGTTTTCTTTACATGCCTATTGGCCGAATTAAGCGCCAAAGTTCTGGTAATTTTGTTTTAGATTATCAATTTATCCCACCAATATTACATATTAGCTCGTGTGATTCGCTGATTACTGGGCTTAAACGAACGCTCAATATCATCAAGGCTAAAATTAAAACCATTCAATCGAATAATCGTGAAAACGAACAAAAGTTAATTGAATTCCGTTCAGGCGATATTGTGTCGTTTTGGTTGGTTAATGCGCTGAATACTGCACATGCGACCTTAAATCATTTATTGCAATATCCACTGATTCATCCTGAACGTTTGTATTTTGAATTATTGCGTCTGACAGGTTCCTTGCTCACCTTCTCGACAGCTTACGAAGTAGATCAGCTTCCACAGTATCAACATCATAATTTGCAAGAAAGTTTTGCTCAATTAGATGTGATTTTACGTGAGTTGCTCGATACGATTATTTCAAATCGATATATCAGTATTAACTTGAAAGAAACCCGTCAATCCTACTGGGTGGGCAGTCTTGAAAGTGACAAAATTACTCGCGATTCTCGCCTGTATTTAGCTGTTTCAAGTAGCGTGATGCCTACACATGACATTATTTCTTATGTACCGCTGCGCTTTAAAGTCGGCAATACTGTCGATGTTGAACAGCGCGTCATGGCAGCCTTACCGGCTGTTCCATTGCAACATATGATGCAAGTGCCAACAGCAATTCCAGTACGTTCAGGTGTGAGTTATTTTGAAGTTGAGCCAAATAATGATTTGTATCAACGTATGCTTGATTCTGAATCCATCTGCGTATACATACCAGCTGGTTTCCAAGATATCTCGATTGAACTTATTGCAGTGATGAATGGTTAAGGAGCAATCATGAATATTTCAAATAATGCCCCTTCACTTTTTGACGACGGTCAAATTGGATTAGGCTCTTCAAAACCAAGTGCTGAACCGAAAATCAACAGTTCAACTAATTTAGTTGATCTACTGCATGATGGTTTTTACATTGTTTTCTTACTCAAAAATCAATATGTTCCATCAAGCCCTGAAAGCTTCAGGACAAAAATTATGGATCTATTAAACCGATTTGAAAGCCAAGCTCGTAAGCTTCAATTCAGCAATGAAGATATCACGGACGCAAAATATGCTTATTGCGCTTTACTGGATGAAACCATTGTCACCCAACAAGATGCTCGCTTTTTTGATTTACAAAACAATTGGATGATGAATCCACTGCAATTAAGTCTTTTTGGTTCTCAGCTAGCTGGTTATCGTTTTTTTGAAAATTTAGAGCAAATTCGTTCTAAAAATAAAGATCGATTAGCTGCACTTGAAGTTTATCATTACTGCATGCTCCTTGGTTTTCATGGTAAATACCGCCTTGAATCGATTGAAATGCTCAATTCACTCGTTGCACGTGTCGGCGATGAAATTGATTATATGAAAGGTAAAAAGGCGTTTTCGCCTTTCGCGGCATTACCGGATCAAATTAAAAACATTATTCACCGTGAATTACCATTTTTTTGGATCATTATCTTTTGGGCTTTGTTTGCTGTATTAGCATTTGGTGGACTGAGATATATGTTATCTAGCCAAAATAATCAGGCGTTATCACAATATCAAAACGTCATAACTGCCCCATCGGAACAGGCTTATATCACCATTCATTTACCATAAGACTTAGACACCATGGCAAACGAAAAATCGAATAACGTTAGAATTTTACAGTCGACTCAAAAAAATAATTTACCGCCTTTAGCTCATGCTGCTATCGGCTTTCTTGTTGGTGCAGCGGTGATTATTGTTGTTGGCCTGGGATATTTTTATCTAAATTCTGACGATCAGCCTACAAATGCAGAAATGACTACTTCTGCCCCAACTGAAGATAAAGCTGAAACTGAGGCATCCGCTGTACCTCGTCAAAACGAAAATGAGCAAGCTTCAGCTGAAAAAGCGCAGCAAACCGTTCATGCAACTGAAGAAAAAGATCCGGATAATGACTTATATTCGAATGATTTAGCTACTGCTTTCAATCATGGTAACACGGCTAAGGCAACTCAGCCTGTTCAAGCTGTGGCGAATAACCGTTCACCTTTTGAAATTACCCAACCGCAGCGCCCTGTTGTAGCTGCTACAACAACCGTTAAATCACATATTCCAAATACTATAGCGAAACCAAAAGCTTCGCCAACAACGGCCAAGGTGACCAAGCCTACAGAGCCATCTACGAAAGTAGTGAAAGAAGATGAGCACTTCGAAGAACCGATGGGCGGAACGCAAATTTCTGAAACCAAACGTCCAAAAGTGGTTGCTGCAACAAGCACTGCCAATGCGACTGTGAGCACTACAGTTTCTCCATGATCATTTTTTTGGTTAGTTGTTTCTTTGTCTTAGCACTGGTGACAGTGCTTTGTTTTTCTTATGAACTCAGAATTAAAGTTCAGGATTTTTTCTTTCAAATCATTCCACAAAGTAAAAAAAGAATTCAGCACGCCAAAAATTTTGCTTATGAACTGAACTATGCAGCAGCACCACAACAGATTCAATCACACTGGCATTTACAACAATGGTGGATTTTATTTGCAGGCTTCTTACTGTTTGCCAGTATTTTATTATTTGCTTTTACTCGCCCGATTACTGCAAGCAAAGTTGAAGCGGATTATTTACGTAAAGTCGATCCACAAATTTACGCCATGCTCGATGGACAGGTTTTAGATGCGCCTCCTGAAGTCGAAGAATATCTTGTTCAAGAAGCAATCGCTGAAGACGCGGCAATGATTGAGCAGCCATCTGTTATGGCTTCAAGCTTTAACCCAGAAGTTCAAGATATCCATACGCATTCATACTCTACGGATGTGCCTTCAGCAGATCGTAAATGGCATAAAATGAACCCACGTTATAAGCAGCGTTTATTGATGGTGTTCAAAATCATGCGTGAACAACATGGTTATGAAATGGTTTTGCTTGAAGGTTATCGTAGTCCAGAGCGTCAAAATAATTTAGCCACCAATAAAAATACCACTCGTGCGCGTGGTTTCCAAAGTTATCATCAGTTTGGTTTAGCAGCCGATGTCGCCTTTAAACGCAATGGCAAAGTGGTCATTACTGAGCGAGATCCTTGGGCTATGCGTGGTTATCAACTTTATGGTCAAGCCGCTGAGTCTGTCGGTTTAACATGGGGTGGACGCTGGAAATCTATTCAAGATTATGGTCATACAGAATATCGTATGCCAGGCCTGAAAAAAACTGCAGAGATGGCGGCATTACTCACCTCTGAAGGTCAGCTTCAAGCCAATAACATTTCGATTGAGTAGTATTTCGATGTTGTGCCTGCAAAATATAATTGAAGGCACACCGTATTAATCTAAATAATTTTGTATTTGCTCTATAACTTCAGTTGTTTTTTCTGCATGTAACCAATGGCCTGCACCTTCTATTTCTACAATTTTCGCATGTGGAAATTGTTGTTCTATCGTATTGGTATGTTCCACTTTTGAAATATAAGGTGACTGTCCACCTTTGAGGAACAATACAGGCTGTTGCCAAGTATTTCCCATACTTTCCCAACCAATAATTTGGTCATACTGTTTATACAACGCATCTACATTAAACAACCATTGTCCTTTGCTAAAAGACTTGAGTAGAAACTGTATCACCATATCTGAATGAATATACTCACGCATAATTTCTACCGCTTGCTGTCTAGATTGAATTTGCGCATTTTGTACAGCAATCAAAGCTATAAATATTTCATCATGATGACGTTCCTGATATGCAAAGGGCGCGATATCCAATACAACAAGTTGCTCTACCCGCTCTGAGATTAAAGCCAATTGCATTGCGACCTTGCCTCCCATGGAATGGCCAATCACTGAAAACTTATCGATACCAATCGCATCTAATGTCTCAAGTACATCGTTTGCCATCTCACGATAATTCATTTCTGTACTTTGAGGTGATTTACCATGATTTCGTAAATCAAGCTGAATGACAGAATGTGAATTTTGAAAAGCTCTGGCAAGCATCCCTAGGTTACTGAGGCTGCCAAATAAACCGTGAATAAAGACTAGTGGATGCGTTTCGCCCTCTAATTTTTGATGATATTCGTAATTTAGGATCATTTTTGAATACTTTGCTATGTTGATATTATGATGCCTAGTTGACGGAATGAAATCAAATGACAGTTAAAAATTATTAGTCTTACTTAGGCTATTTGTATGTGGTATATGATTTAACTTGCTTAGGCTATTTTATAAATGAAATAGCCAACCGCAATCAACCTAAAAGATCTTTGTCTTTAATTTGCAGATTTAAAGTGATTAAAAGGAATTTTTAAATAGCGGATACCATTCCCTTCTGGTTCTGGAAATTTACCTGCATCCATATTGATTTGTATCGCAGGTAAAATCAGTTTGGGCATAGCCAAATTTGCGTCACGCTGAGTTCGCATTGTGACAAAATCTTCTTTTTTCGTATCAACGTGGATATGAATATTCTGCTGTTTTTGCGCATGCACACTGCTTTCGCAGCAGTATTTTGACCGGTTTTCTGGTAAATAGTCATGACATAAAAACACGCGCATTTCAGGTGCTAACTGATAAATCTTTTGTACAGAGTCGAATAATACTGCCGCACTACCCTTGGGGAAATCACAACGTGCTGTGCCATAATCAGGCATAAATAAGGTATCACCGACAAACACAGCATCATCACCAACCACATAGCTCAGACAAGCAGGTGTATGTCCAGGCGTTGGAATGTTATAGGCCTTTAACTCACCGATTTTAAATGCCTCATGATCTGCAAATAAATAATCAAAAGACTGATGTGAATTAAAATATTTCACATCAAAATTATAAATGGCGCTGAATGTTTCCTGCACAATCTTGATGTTATGGCTCATCGCAATTTTGCCACCAAGAACCTGTTTTAAATATTGTGATGCCGTTAAGTGATCTGCGTGCACATGCGTTTCTAAAATCCATTCTACGCTTAGGCTATTTTCTTGGATATAATGAATAATCAAATCTGCATGCTTCGTTTGAGTAGTTGCGGAAGCAGCATCATAATCCAATACACTATCTATAATCGCACATCGGTTTGTTTGCGGATCGGCTACCACATAACTGAATGTATTGGTATTTTCATCAAAAAAATGTTGTACCTGTGCACGATTTGACATTAATTTGCTCCCGAAAATTTACGATGTATATAGACGCCCGCAAACATCGCTACAACGAAATAGATCGCTTGATAATAACCAAGCCCGATCAAAGTAAAGGCTGGCGCAGGACAAATCCCAGCAATGCCCCAACCTATTCCAAAGATAACACTCCCCATGATGAGTTTTGCATCAATTTGATTATTACTCGGTAATTCAATCGCCGTCCCATCAAAGGTTGTCGGTTTTGATTGACGAACGGCCATTTGAAATGGAATAAATGCAACTGCAATGGCTCCCATCATCACAAAAGCTAAACTCGCATCCCACTGCCCTGTTATATCAAGGAAACTTAAGACCTTTTCTGGATTAGACATGCCAGAAATCATTAAACCTAATGAGAAAATTCCACCAAAAATAAAAGCCAATATATTTTTCATCATTAAGCTCCGATTACATGTCTCATTACATAAACTGTGATAATCCCTGCCAACATAAAACTAGCAGTTGCAACGAATGAACGCTTAGAAAGACGACTAATACCGCAAATGCCATGTCCGCTTGTACAACCTGAACCTAATCGCGTTCCGAATCCAACCAATACCCCGGCAATGATCATCATCCATGGGCTTGCATCCAGTTCAATTGTCACAGAGGTCATTTTCCCGTAGATAAAAGGCACAATAAAAAGTCCCGCTAAAAACCATATCGCAGGTGTTTTTAAAATCGTTTGAGGATTCAACATTTGCGCAATTAAACCACTGATACCGGCGATTCGACCATGTACGTATAGGTAGCCAACTGCGGCTAGGCCCAATAAGGTCCCGCCGAGAAAAGCGGTTAGAAAGGGATGCATATTCATCAGCCACAAAAACAATATATGTTTTTATAATATGTTATTTAAAAAAAGATGCAAGCCCTCCAACCGAAATATTCGTTCTGACTTGCCTTTTCCTGATTGAAAAATTCAACGTTTCAAGAGTGTTTGATTAATTTATTTAGAAATAATTTATAAACTTGAAAAATCACGAAATATATCCTCGGAGATTTTTCAATAAAGGCTGTTTATTATGAAGTTAATTGAAATAATAGATAGTTTATAGATCAATACTGATATCGCTGAGTGCATCGCTCACCCACGTTAAAGCATCTGAACCCAATTCTATAATATTCGAACCAATTTCAGCTAAGTCGGTCAAATCTAGAGAAGATAAAGGATCAAATGATGTACTATTTTTTTGCTGTTCTTGTTCAGCTTGCTGCTCAATGGCTTGATCAAGATGAGTTTGATCTAATGGAGATGAGTTTGAATGTTGTTGTAATTCATAGTCGTTATTTTGCATAGGTTCATCCTGTTATTTTGTTTTTTATTACGTTCAGTTGATATTAATTTGGCTCAAACTCTTTGAGCACCTTATCTACAAACCACCAAGGTAAACGCTGAATACCTGAATTCATCTTTAAAATTTCAGCTTGTTCAATTTCCGCAATGAAAGACGCATGCTGTCCATTGGCAGAGTTATCAAATAAATAACTTCGATCCGTTGCTTCTACCGCCTGCATTAACAAATCCATACTTCGATAATAACGTTCACGAATTTTTTGTTCTGGCACGCCATGTCCACCCGTTTTCACTCGGTACTGAACACGTGAAATATTGATAACAGGATCAATAGTGGAAACATAATACAGATAGGTTCGAAAGCCTTTTCTTTTTGCTTCGCGTAGAAATTCCACCTTTGAAATATGGGACATCACCGTTTCAAACGTAAAACTAATTTTTAACTCTAAAAACTGCAAACGGATGTAATCAATAATTCTTGCACAAAGATATGAATCAATCTGATCTGGATGAAATTCAATTTTCCAGGGATCTAATATCTGAGGTTTACGTGCTAATAGCGGAATAAAATCTCCATCAGCGGGACGTTTTTTCGTATCGAGAAAGCTAATTAATGCTTCTGATTTTAAAGCGGGATGGTAATCCAACAAATTGAGCCGGTGTGAATGTTTCAGTTGAGCTTCGAGTTCATCCGCATTTAAATATGCCCCAATATGATGGGGCAATAAATATTCTTTAACTGTGCTTTTACCTGAACCATTTGGACCCGCGAACATTCTAATGCGAGGTTGTGGAGGCATGTATTAAACAATTTCCTCTATTTTCTTTTTACGTTTTAAAATTTTAGGTAGATCATCCACTTGTACGAAGTCGGCTGAAACATCTTTTATTTGTACTTCTTGACCATTTTGCAGACGTTGAACCAGTTGTAGACCTTTTACATAAACCACAGTGGATGAAGCACTTGCTTGTTCAAAAGCATGGCGAAATGCATGGATAGCAAGGCTCGGGATCATATCGTCCTCATATTGGCTTGCTTTCATTACTGAAGTATAAGCTGTCATGGAAACAACTCCTCAAACATCAAAAATAATGTGTTCAATCATCTTATCATACTCGCAATATTTGTCTATTTATCCATCACTCATACTGAAAGGAAATCGATAAAAATTCAAAGTGCTTAAATCATTTGATTATCTTACTCGAAAAGAATGTCGTATATGAGTCAATGTGTGTGGATAGTAAATCAAGAATTATGTAAAAGTTACCTACATTAGATTTATCACCCAATTAAGCATTTAATTTTTCACAAAAAAATAGCCACTTATTCAGTGGCCAAAAGAGAACGACATCAACAAGTTGATGTATTAGTACTGACCTATGCAACAGGACCAGGGATGTTTGTTGCATATAAATCGTTCTAACCTGATTATAATAATGTGATGGACTTATCATTTTAAGCATATTTCATATCATTTTCTGACAATCTACATTTTCAACTTCTAAGATTATTAGAAACTGCACCTATAGTGAATTATGCTGTAATAATTTTGAAATATTAGACCATTTCGAATTATGAAAAATAGAACAAAATGAAAGAAAGTTAGACGAGAGCCCAAAAGTTTTAGAAGAGAAATTTAAACCTAAATTATTTTGTAGGACTCGAACAAAATGCACTTTCGTTTAAGCCAGATGACTGCATACTCTGTTGCTGTTGTTGTAAATAGTGCTGTGAAGCCACTCGCATTAGATTGGCCATTTCAAGAGCTGAGTTTTGCTGAGAAATTTCTAAAATCTGTCGATATGCATTCAATCTTAAACAAAATGCTTGAGTTTGCTGCTGACCCGTTGCAGTAGATGCAGGGTCATCTAAAATGGCTTTGGTTGAATTAATTTGCTCAGTATATGCTTGTATCTGAGCATTATATTCAGCTTGAGTCAGTTGTGGAGTAACGGCTTCTTTCACATTTGCATGTATTACAGAAGAAGTAAACACAGAGAAAATAAAGACATAAAGTTTATACATCAATGGAGAATGCATAAATTAAGCCTCATCACCTTCTTTCCAGACATCTTCATAATCATCAGCATCGATCATAAAACGATAACCTACATCCAAAGCTAAATACGGTAGCACTTCAGGCACGACATCTTGCAGTTTACGCACAGTCATTGTTTCAAAGTTATCTGCGCCTTCAAGCTCCCCGCCATAAATATACCAACTGACATTTTCATCACCTTCTGCAGGCTTACGAATACCGACTATTGGATCTTTATTTAAGGTATGGACAGCCACAGCAATTACATCATCGCCCTGCACTTCTACATATGCAGATCCCACTTCTTCACATAAAAGTTTTTGTTCTGCAATCAATTCTGCCAAAGGTGATGAATTTTGCGTATGTTTTGCCATGTTTGTTCTCAGGCCATATAGGTTTCGGGCATTCTACCGTGAATTACACTTATATAGATAAATTTTTTCCGCGGGAAAGCATTCGAGCCTTGTTTTATCAATTCATTTATAGAAAAAGACTCAATGCGGTAGATTCCACCTAAAAGTATAAACAAGAAGAAAGGAAACTTATTCAACACATATACCGCTAAAACATAGAAATAGACGAATAAAAAATAGAATCAGCATGCAAACAGCAAGCTTCTTTACCACCACAGATTTAACTTTTGCCAATGCCTGTGCAAATTTGGACAAATACCCGATTTTCCAAACTTACATGATTTATGAAAGAAATCGTCAATGCCTTGCACGTTTCATAGATTCAAAACACTGACTAGAAAATACACAGGATGGTTAATACGCTTATATATAGGTCTATAAAGTATGACTTAGCTAGGCAATAAATGTTCATCATATCTAAAGCTGCCTACTTATAAGGAAATGCTCCCACAGAATATTTAATTCGCTAAGGCAAACAAAATATCTAGCTTGAGCCCTATCATCTATGAAAAAAATTTCATTGGCCTAGAAATATGCTTTATAAATCATAGAAAAAGTAACTATCTTTTAATTTTTATATACTTAGCACACAAACCTGATTTATTCTTTCAAATAACTCGATTGAAAACTGAGAACAATTTAGATTCCTTTACGCGTGAAATAAGTTAAACCTTAGAATTTTTTAAGTCGCTGTATAAATACCATCTTTACGACTATGCATGCGTAGGCTGTTCAACTGACGATCTATAAGACAAATGTACAAGCCATCTCACCTTTCAAATCATTTATACTGGTTATTGCTACACGAATGCACCACGATAAAGCAAGTTTACACAAAAGATATCAACAGTTTTAGCCAATTGGGTTTAAAATGATGTCCTACAATATAATGATAAAAATGTAATTTTTTAACATTGCCAATTCTTTGCAAAGTTCGCATTATATAGCCCATTCTCGGCACATGCTTTTCACGTCATTTCAAAGAAATTATAAAAAAAATGTGGAATTTTATGCCATAATGAGCAAACTTTGCAGGTATCTTGCAAAGTAAATTTGCAACTTTTTATTGGAGCAGGCTGAATGAGCTCGACCATTTTGGTCATTCATGGACCGAATCTCAACTTACTGGGAAAACGTGAACCCGAAGTTTATGGCTATCTAACACTCGATGATATCAACCAAAAACTGATTTCACAGGCTCAAAACGCTTCCATTTCTCTCGACACTTTCCAAAGTAATTGGGAAGGCGCTATCGTCGACCGAATTCATCAAGCGCAACAAGAAGGCGTTCAATTCATCATTATTAACCCAGCAGCCCTAACACATACTTCGGTTGCTGTTCGTGATGCCCTTCTTGGTGTAGCCATTCCGTTTATCGAAGTACATCTATCAAATGTCCACGCTCGCGAAGCATTTAGACATCACTCCTATCTATCTGATAAAGCCGTTGGCGTTATTTGTGGTTTAGGTGCAAAAGGCTATGCCGCAGCACTAGACTTCGCCATCGAAAAAATTCAACCAACTTCTCAATCTTAATTAGGAATACTGTTCATGGATATCCGTAAAATCAAGAAACTCATCGATTTGATGATTGAATCTGACTTACAGGCGATTGAAGTTAAAGAAGGCGATCAATCGATTGCTCTAACTCGTCGCAATCCAGTAGTTGCTGCCGCTGCGCCTGCTATGGCTGCACCTGCCGCTGCGCCTGCTGCACCTCGTTCACCACGTGGTGCTGTTGAGCCGTCTCCTATGGTTGGTGTGTTCTATGCTGCGCCAAATCCAGGTGAAGCACCATTTGTGAAAGTTGGTCAAACTGTATCTGCTGGTGAAACACTCGGTATCATCGAAGCAATGAAAATCATGAACCCAATTGAAGCAACTCAAAGCGGTGTAATTGAAGAAATTTTGGTTAAAAATGGCGAAGTGATCCAATTCGGTCAACCATTATTCCGCTATCGCGCTTAAGACCACGGGGAATCACAATGTTGCAAAAAGTTTTAATTGCAAACCGTGGTGAGATTGCGCTCCGCATCACCCGCGCTTGCAAAACTTTAGGAATTAAAACCGTAGGGATTTATTCCGATGCCGACAAAGACCTAATGCACTTACGCTTCTGTGACGAAGCAGTGTGTATTGGACCAGGTGCCAGCAGCGAAAGTTATCTCAATATCCCTGCCATTATTACAGCGGCTGAAATCACCGGTGCAGATGCCATCCATCCAGGTTATGGTTTCTTATCTGAAAATGCTGAGTTTGCTGAAATTGTAGAAAACTCAGGTTTTATCTTTATCGGCCCGCGTCCTGAACACATTCGCTTAATGGGGAACAAAGTTTCTGCCATTATTGCCATGAAAAAAGCCGGCGTACCGACTGTTCCAGGTTGTGACCATGCTGTAACGATTCACAATGCTTTGGCAGAAGCTAAAGAAATTGGCTTTCCATTGATCGTAAAAGCAGCTTCTGGTGGTGGTGGTCGTGGTATGCGTATCGTTGAACGTGTAGACACACTCCTCGAATCTGTACAAGCTGCTCAACGTGATGCTGAAATGTGGTTTGGTGACGATACCGTTTATATGGAACGTTTCCTTCAAAAGCCACGCCATGTCGAAGTGCAAGTTCTTGCAGATGGTAATGGCCATGCAATTCACCTTTATGATCGTGACTGTTCATTGCAACGTCGTCATCAAAAAGTACTTGAAGAAGCTCCTGCACCGGGTCTACCTGAAGAAGCACGTGCGCATATTCTTGAAGCATGTGTAAATGCTTGTAAATTGATGCAATACCGTGGTGCGGGTACATTCGAGTTCTTATTTGAAGAGGGTGAATTCTTCTTTATTGAAATGAATACTCGTGTGCAAGTAGAACATCCTGTTACTGAGCAAGTAACTGGTGTAGATATTATCGAGCAACAATTACGCATTGCTGCTGGCTTAGGTTTGGATCTTCAACAAGAAGACATTCAACTTAAAGGTCATGCGATTGAATGTCGTATTAATGCGGAAGATCCATCTACATTTATGCCTTCACCGGGCAAAATCGATCATTTCTATGCACCGGGTGGCGCAGGTATCCGACTAGATTCTCATATCTATCAAGGATATAGCATCCCACCCTACTATGATTCAATGATTGCAAAACTCATTGCGCATGGTAAAGATCGTGAAACCTCTATTGCGCGCATGAAACAAGCTCTAGAAGAGATTATCTTAACTGGCGTGAAAACCAATATTCCGCTACATAAAGATTTGATTCTTCAAGATAAAAATTTCTGCGAACAAGCAATGGATATTCACTATCTTGAAAAGCATCTATTAAAGAAAGTCGAAGGACATGAAGAGAAATAAAACTTCAGTGTCAAAAAAACCACTCAAATGAGTGGTTTTTTATTTTCATAAGAAAGATCTATAGTCATGCTTAAGGCAAAACTCGACGCAATGTCGCAAAACACTGCTGAGCCTGATCATTGGCACAGAAATTAATAACCGATGGACTTTTCCACTTTACAAAGTACTGTGAAATTTCGCCGGTTTGATCTTGAATATTGCCCGAACAATCCATCTGATTATTGTCATATTTCACTTGTAAAATCAGTGCTGGAATTTGCACATTCGGATCTTGCGCAGGTTGATAGTCATATACCCCAGATGACCACTCTTCACCGCTTTTGATCACAACATCATTATTGCTCTTAAAATTATAATATTCAACGCACTTTTTATTGGTCGGAATTTCCATACCCCATAAGCCGACCAATTCAGAACGTGTTGTCACCCTAAAGCTATTCACCGCTTCAACTTGATTTTTAGCCTCTGAATTTTGAGTTGTATTCTTATTATCTGCCGCCATCACCAACGATGAACTCAACATGAGTAAAACTGTAAGATATGCTATTTTCATACATTTAATCAGTCATATAAATCATGCTCTTAAAGTAACACATTTTTTTACAAATCCGCGGTTTATCACATTTTCATAACAATCATTTTTCCTATTTATCCAAAAAATCAATCTCGGTTAACGAAACTACAAATCAGCTAAATGCCAAACAAATCACACTATTTACAATAAAATAATATAAAATCTTTTTTATCGTTTAATATACGAAAAAAACGAATTCTCCCATATTTAACCTAGTCTTACATAAGCTAATGAAACTGCATTCGAATAGTCTTGCTCCGCTTAATGCACGCCACAGCATGGCTTTTGTCATAGTCGCTGCAGTTATTCTTTGCTGCTGCTTAATCGGTATTTTCACCCGCCCATTAAGCTATTTAGCGATTTTTTGGCCTGCGAACGCAGTATTGTTAGCAATATTCTTAAGGTTCCCTAAACTGAGTAATCTGGGAGGATGGTTAGGTGCATTTACCGGTTATATGCTCGCAGATTTAGTGACGGGCAATTATTTCCAACTCACTTTATTTCTCACTTTTTCAAATTTAACCAACAGCATGGTATCGTTATTTTTTATGCGATATTTTCAGGTGAACTATCAAAACTATAATAAAGGTTTCACCTTTCTGACCATGATTGTCATCATCGCCTGTGGTGGATGCCTTGCAGGTGCTCTTTTTGCTATTTTCACTGTGCCTTATATCCCCAACACGTTTATGTCGACCGATCGATTGTCGATTGATTTTGGTATGTGGTGGATTACTGAAATATTAAATGCGCTGATTATATTACCGCTTATTCTGTCTTTTCCTAAACTGGCCGATCTTAAACTTTATTTCAAAGATCGACGTCATCAAAGCTTTCAGATCAATAAAATATTTCCGGCAATTGCAGTTGTCTTCTGTGTATTTTTAACAGCCGTTTCTACAGGTCCAGGGGCAATTCTCTACCCTTTAGCGGCTCTAATTTGGGCAGCATTAACCTATCGATTATTTACCTTATCCCTAATTAATGCCGTGGTAATTTTAGCGACCTATTACAATTTAAATGCGTTCTACTTACACGATTCTTCATTAGCCTATTTATCGACAGCAATTTCAGTCCGTATCGGCCTAGCCATGCTGATTCTCTCGCCGTTGATTCTTTGTATTATTAGCCGAAATCGGCACGAACTATATAAAGAGGTTTTATACCTTGCAAATCATGATAGTTTAACGCATGCGATGAATCGTCGATATTTTTTCGAGCAAGGTGAGCTTTACCTACAAAACCAAATTCAGCTTAACTTTTCCATTATCATGATGGATATTGATCATTTTAAAAAATTAAATGATCAATATGGGCATTATGTCGGTGACCAAGTTTTACAAGAATTTTCGAGCGTTGTGCGTAAGAATTTACGTGAAACAGATTTATTTGCACGTATTGGTGGTGAAGAGTTTAGTGTATTACTCACGAACATTGCAGCAGCTGAAGCTCAAGGTATTGCTGAGCGTATCCGAAAAGTCGTTGAAACTACGCCTATTTTCATTGATAAAAAAAATACGATTTATATTACGGTGAGTATAGGTCTGATTCATCAGTCTTTGCCCAATGCTCCAAGTTTGCAAAGTATGATAAATCAAGCCGATCAGGCCTTATATCAAGCCAAAGAGCTCGGCCGTAATCAGGTGATTTTAGTTCATTGAGATTTATCAAAATACTGAATTGTTTTAAGCTTGCTTTTGGATCGTTTTAGGCAAGCCCACGACCAAAAACATGGCAGGTATAACCACCAGTCCTGCGATCATAAAAATAACGGGTCCCGAAAGCATGTCCCAATATCGGCCTGCTAAAATACTGCCACTCGCAACACCTAAGCCCCACATGGTACTGTATAGCGCTTGACCACGCCCTTGTTGACTCGCAGTAAAATTTTGAAAAATGATTCGCATCGCGATTAAGTGGAATAATCCAAAACTGAAGGCATGAATCGTTTGCGCAGCAAATTGAGTGATAAACACCGCCGGATATAAGCCTACAATCAACCATCGCATCCCTGTTAGCCCCAAACAAATGAGCACTAAGTTACGCCAAGAATATCGATTAAAAAAGACATTGGCATAGGCAAACATAATGATTTCTGCAATGACTCCTACAGACCATAAAAAACCGATTTGGCTCGTCGAAAAATCAGCCTGCTTAAGGTAATTGCTATAAAAACTATAAAACGGCGCATGCGAAAAAAGTAGAAAAAATTCAATGATAAAAAAACTAGCTACAACTGGTCGTTTTAAGATAGGCCAAAGTGGTTCAAGTTTTTTCTGTGAAGATGGTGCAGTAGCGGGCTCTTTAATCGTAAATGACCAAATAAATGCGAGAAATGCAATGCATAACAACATGATAGGCAGCATTGAAACAGGTATTATTTCTAGCAAAGCCCCTATTCCAAATACACCAACAATGAAACCAACTGATCCCCATTTTCTGACTTTTCCATAAAGTTCTGCACGACGCTCAGCCAACCAAAATAAAGTTACCCCTTCAAACTGAGCTAAAATGGCATTTTGAAAGAAACTGAATACCAACATGAGTAATGCAACAGACTGAAAACTGTTTGGAATTATAAAAATCAGAAACCAAATACAGGCTTCCATCCATGTTGCGATTCGAACTAAAAGCATGCGCTTTCCGGATTTATCTGCAATCCACCCCCAAATAAATGGCGCAAAAAAACGTGTCACAATTGCAATCGAAGATAAAACACCTATTTCTTGATAATTAAACCCTTGATCCTCTAAATACAAACTCCAATACGGCATGAATGTACCCACTATTGAATAATAGAAAAAGTAGAATCCACCGAGTTTGGATTGGATTGGAATGTTAAGCATCAAACTGTATTCCTTAGTATTTACAGTAAGTTATAAACTTTTCAGAGTTGTATGCTTTTGCATCTAAAAGGCTTGGTTAGGATATGACGAGTATACAAATTTATTTTAATTAAATTATTTCAAAATTTGTACAATTTTATCAAAATATCAAATTTCCTCATTATTCTATTTATTAAACAATATGTTATTTTTACTTATAAAACTCTCATATGTTAATAAAAACCGCCCATTTGGGCGGTTTTTTATCTATTGGCTCTTAGTTCGAACTAAATTTAAAAAATGCAGATGACGCTCATATTGATCAATGACATCTTGCAAGATATCTTCTTGCGTCCATTCGATGATGTCATAATTTTGACCACCTTCCCTCAAAAATACTTCAGCTTGATAATCTTGCGTAATTTCTCCTGAATCAATCATAAAGCTTGGTGTATTTTTTTCTTGGACAACTACTTGGTAGATAAAGTTAATCTCATCTTGATGGTTTACACGAAGCTGCAAGCCATCATCTATCGTGTTTACCGTCACATCTAAATGACGACGCTTAAACTCTTTCTGTAGATTTGAAAATGCCTGGCTTACCGTTGTATCAATATATTGTTCAACTTCTTCACGTGTATGCGGATAATGCATAATCAATCCTAAACGTTGCTGCCAACTTCTTGGATTATGAATTGCTCTAGGTGTAATACGCGCATCCTGTAATGCTTGCATCTTGGTTGCATCTAAATGTAGAGCCTTGACTAAGCCCCAGCAAATTAAAAGCATTACAAAAGTGAATGGTAATGCACTCAACATTGTTGCAGATTGCAAAGCACCTAAACCTCCTGCAAACAACAAAACAATCGCAAGAACAGCCATTAACGTTGTCCAAAACAATCGTTGCCATGTTGGGGAGTTCTCAGATTTAGCTGTTAAATAATCTGTAACAAGTGCACCAGAGTCCGCTGAAGTCACAAAAAATAGCATAACCAATATGGTCGCAACAAAACTCATAATGCCTGAGAATGGCAAAGTTCCTAAATACTCAAATAGCGCAACGGATGAGTCTCGTTGTACTGCAGAAATCAGTGAGGTATTCGCTTCGTTTAAGATGCTATAGAGTGCAGCGTTGCCCATCACTCCCATCCAGATCAGCGTGAAGCCTGTTGGTATAAGTAAAACACCTACAATAAACTCACGAATAGTACGTCCTTCAGACACACGCGCAATAAACATACCTACAAATGGCGACCATGAAATCCACCATGCCCAGTACATAATTGTCCAACCACCAATCCAACCATCAGATTGATAGGCATATAAATTAAAGGTCATGTTAAATAAGTTTGAAAAATACTGACCAGCATTTTGTATAGTCGCTTGCAATATAAATATTGTTGAACTAGCAAAAAATACAAATAATAAGAGGGTTAATGCTAAGCCTAAATTGATCTCTGATAATCGTTTAATACCCTTGTCTAAGCCCATAAATACGGACAAAGAGGCCATAGCCGTAACAATGACAATTAGAATTAGTTGCGTCGTCGTTGAATATTCAATCCTGAATAGATAATTCAGGCCGGAGTTAATTTGGGTTACACCAAAACCTAATGTCGTTGCGACACCAAATACAGTACCGATCGTCGCAAAGGTATCTACACCATCACCGATTGGACCATAGATTTTTTTTCCTATGAGAGGATATAACGCAGAGCGAATTTTTAGAGGTAGATTGTGTCTATAAGCAAAGTAAGCTAACGCTAAGCCAACGATGGTGTAGATTGCCCATGCATGAAGTCCCCAGTGGAAGAAGGTTACGCGCATGGCTTGCTGCGCTGATTGGATCGTTTCAGGATCACCAGTTGGAGGTGATACATAGTGCATCACTGGCTCCGCGACACCGAAAAACATTAAGCCAATACCCATACCAGCAGTAAATAACATAGCAAACCAGGAGCTATTACTATATTTTGGTTGGCTATGGTCTAAACCTAATTTAATTTTACCCATATTTGAACAGGCAATATAAATAAGCACTATTAGAAAAATGGCTACAGATAACACATAGAACCAACTGAATGAGTTTGTAACCCATTGATTTAGTTGTTTAGTAATTAGATCAAAAGCATTGGGAGCTAAAAATACAATGGCAATGAAAATGCCGATAATAACAACTGTGCTAATAAACACATTTGGATTCACATTGGAATACCATGACGGTTTCAATGAAGACATACCTTCCCTATTCCGTTTTATTTGTAAGACAGATCAAAATTGATCAAAGAGATATCCGCTAACTGCGGAAGAAACAGGCTTGTAAAGATGAGTGCTGGCGATTGTAATTTCGCTCTATACGATAAATATTAAAAATATTCATGTGCATAAATTGAAAATTAAAGGCTGACTCAATCTAAGCCACTGTTTAGAATGTGCACATGTTATCATATTTTTAGATACTAAATTAAATATTAAGCAATTTATTAAATTAAGAAAACGATCAATTTAATGTCTTCATTCTAAATTCATTATATTTATCAATATCATTTTTCTTAATTTCTTATAATTTTCCAATTAATACAAAATTCAAAAAACCACTTTTTGGTGGTTTTTTGAATATTTTTTTATCACTTATATAGGGTGTGTTGACATTTACAGCCGATAAATTGAGCTAAAGAGGCAACCAT
This sequence comes from Acinetobacter sp. YH12231, assembly GCF_013417755.1. NCBI lineage: Bacteria > Pseudomonadati > Pseudomonadota > Gammaproteobacteria > Moraxellales > Moraxellaceae > Acinetobacter > Acinetobacter sp. YH12231. The sequence goes on along the minus strand of NZ_VPDJ01000011.1, from coordinate 153 downwards.
ATAAATATACAAGCTAAAGCAACAGTGCTTTGATAGTTACGTTTTAGCTTATCGTATCTTGTGGCAATTCCTCTAAATTGTTTTAATCTACAAAATGCATTTTCAACTAAATGTCTGATTTTATACATATACCAGTCCATATCATCATTGCTA
>NZ_VPDJ01000010.1:0-149694 GCF_013417755.1 Acinetobacter sp. YH12231 | reverse complement strand
AAAGTCGTTTGAATGATTTCTTCTTGGTCTACGTGCCATAAAATACTCCATATATTGATGTTTATAACATCATTTGGGGAGCAAAATATCACTTATAAGTGTTGTTCAAATTTCCTGATCCACCTCTGTTACGCACCTAGAAGTAATTTCTCATTTTAAAAATGATTTTTAAGTCTATTCGACGGAGTCTTACATCTAGGAATTGAATAACGGGATTAGCCTTCGGCTGGAGGTACTTTTACGAAACGATGTTTCTCATTCGGCAAAATGAGAAGCGAAGCTTCGCAAGGAAACCATCTTGCGGAGCAATGCTCCTCACCGCAAAACTCGTTCGCTCGCGTCTACGTATTCAAAGTATCGCAAAAACATTTTTGATTAGAAGCAGCCCTGTCTCAAACACTTGCGGATGACGTTACCGCGTATCGTTGTTTTATTTGAATCAAATTGCACTTCTGGTGTTACTGCGTAACATCAGTTAAATATTTAAGCAGTCCATTGAATTAAGATTGAATCTGACATTTGCGGATTCAATTTTCGGTCATAATACTGAAAGCACGCTTTTGCTCCCGCTGGCATTTTTTGTAGATCATCATCTATACGAAAATGCCGTGTATATTTTGTATGATTCACTAAAATTTCAACCCGCTCAAAAGGCTGTCTTTTATTTATATTTCCGCTACTCATATAACTCTGATAGGCCACAACAGTGCCGCAGGCTTCAGAGCGAACATCTACCTGTAGTGATGAACAATAAATATAGCCTGCCAACAGTGTTGCTGCTGGGCCAAACAGCGCAGCATACTGTTTCAGCACAGATTTTTTCACACTTTGAAAATGCAGCAAATATAGCCAAGGCCAAACCATTAGGCAAATGACACCACCTAAAATAAACAGAAAATTAGACATCATTATCATCAATATCTATGTACGCAACGCAATCTATCACAACAGCATCGTTTAGCATAAAAAAAGCTCACCGAAGTGGGCTTTAAATGCTTCATAACAAAAACAATTTTAGAGTTTAGGGTCACGCAACTGCACGAGGCTCGAATTGGCTTTGCTCAATGACTCCATCACTTTAGACATGACTGCAGGAACCAATGAGTCCGCAATTTGCGCTGCTTGTAAGCCCAACTTCTCACCAAGTGTTGGTTTTTTGCGGGTTTCAATCATATATACATCATGTTGTGGCATGAGACTTAACAGATATTCATCTGACGTTTGCAATTTATCGACTAGATTAAGATCAATGGCATCTTGACCATACCAATGCTCACCTGTGGCAACTTTATCGACATTGAGCTGAGGACGGTATTTTTCAACAAAGTGTTTAAACAAGTTATGGGTTTGCTGTAACTCTTCTTCAAATTTGGCTTTACCTTCAGCAGTATTTTCACCAAACATAGTTACGGTACGTTTGAACTGACCCGCGGTATACAGTTCAAAATCGATATGTTTTTCTTTCAATAAACGGTTAAAGTTCGGCACTTGTGCAACTACACCAATCGAACCCACCACGGCAAATGGTGCTGAAACGATCTCATTTGCAATGCAGGCCATCATATAGCCACCGCTTGCAGCAACTTTATCCACGCAAATGGTTAAGTTAAATCCAGCATCACGTAAACGTACCAATTGTGCAGCGGCCAGACCATAGCCATGCACCATCCCGCCTGGACTTTCTAAACGTAAAACCACGCGGTCACGTCCTGCTTTTGCTGTCGCTAAGATCAGGGTAATTTCTTCACGTAGACTCGTTACCGCAGATGCAGCGGTATCACCATTAAAATCGATTACATAAATTTTTTGGTTATTCTTTTTACGTGCGCGCGCTTCTTTTGATAATTGTTGGCTTAGTTGCAGCAGCTCAAGTTTAGATGCAGTCGTTTGCGCAATTTTTTTTCGTTGTTCATTAATACGTGCATTTAAATGGCTTACACGAATTTCCGCAGGCAACTTGGGATTATGAAATAGCATAAAATTGAAACTCATTTAATTCATATTTATGTTGTATAACATGTGGGTTGCATCACAAAAATTCAATCTATTTTTTGAAAATAATTCTCATTGAGCCAAATTGAGCATTTTATTTTTATCAAGACTTTTTGACCTAATTATTGACTTCATAAAAAAAGAGCCTTTCGGCTCTTTTTTAGACAGACTAGATTAGCCAAAACGCCCGGTAATATACGCTTCAGTCAATTGATGATCCGGTTGAGTAAAGACTTTTTCAGTGGAATTCACTTCAATCAAATCACCCAAATGGAAATATGCAGTACGGTCAGATACACGTGCTGCTTGTTGCATCGAGTGCGTCACAATCGCAATGGTATATTGCGCTGACAGTTCAGTGATGAGTTCTTCTACTTTTGCGGTTGCAATCGGGTCAAGTGCTGAACAAGGCTCATCCATCAAAATTACTTCAGGACTAACTGCAATGGTTCGCGCAATACATAGACGTTGCTGCTGACCACCTGAAAGCCCCGTACCTGGTTGGCTCAAACGATCTTTCACTTCATCCCAAAGACCTGCTTTACGCAGGCTATTTTCAACAATTTCTTCCATGTCGTATTTGTCACGTGCCAATCCATGCAATTTAGGACCATAAGCGACATTGTCAAAAATTGACTTTGGAAATGGGTTCGGCTTTTGGAAAACCATACCTACTTGGGCACGCAGTAATACCACATCAAGATTTGGATCATAAATGTCTTGATTATCCATAAGCACTTGCCCTGTCACACGACAAGTATCAATCGTGTCATTCATACGGTTAAGCGTACGTAGGAAAGTTGACTTACCACAACCAGATGGTCCAATAAAAGCAATCACTTCATTTTCATAAATGTTCAGATCAATGCCTTTAATCGCTTCAGATTCACCATAGTACACATGCACATCATTGGTACTGATTTTCACATTGCTCGATTTCGCATCTTTTTTCGCGCTAGATTGCGTATCGAACTGTGACACAAACGCAGTATTGGTTTGTTTTTGGCTGCCCTGAGCAGAGGTAAATTGTGTTTGTTCTGGATTCACGGACTTATCCTGATCTAAGGAATTCTTTTCAGTTGTAACGATGCTATTCATATAATGCCCTCAATTACCAGCGTACTTCAAATTTCTTACGTAACCAGATGGCTAAACTGTTTAAGCCGATCATGAGAGCAAGAAGTACAATGATTGCTGCTGCGGTACGCCCTTCAAAGAAGTTACGTAGTTCGTTACCTTGCCAAAGGAAAATTTGTACTGGTAATGCAGTGGATTGATCTAAAGGAGTGGCTGGTACACTTGCCACAAAGGCACTCATACCAATCAATAATAATGGAGCAGTTTCACCTAGCGCTTGCGCAACACCAATAATGGCACCAGTTAAGATACCCGGTAATGCCAATGGCAAGACATGGTGAAATACTGTTTGTAAACGTGAAGCACCCAAACCTAAAGCAGCTTGACGAATCGATGGCGGAACAGCTTTTAGTGAAGCACGTGTAGTAATAATGACCGTTGGAAGTGTCATCAAACTCAAGACTAAACCACCAACCACAGGTGCCGAAAGCGGCATGTGCATCCAACCAATAAAGATCGCAGCACCAAGCAAACCAAACACAATCGAAGGAACCGCTGCTAGGTTGTTAATGTTGACTTCGACAACATCGGTAATCCAGTTTTTAGGTGCAAATTCTTCTAAGTAAATTGCGGATGCTACACCGATTGGAATCGAAATAATGATCACGATCAGCATCATAAAGAGTGAACCCATAAACGCCCCTGCTAAACCTGAAGTTGCAGGTGAGCTACGAGAGTCTGGATTCTTAAATATTTCAGTATTAAATGAGTTAGTAATAACACCATCAGCTTTAAGTTTATCTGCAAGTTGGCGTACTTCTGGGCTCAATTGTTGCTGTTCATCAGGCAAGCTGCGGTCAATATTACCAGCCAACCAGACATCGACATTGGCATCTGCAAGGATTTTAAAATCTTGTTTTTGACCAATCAATGACGGATCTGCCATTACCATGTCACGTAAGCGATAAGCTTCTGAACTTGTATATAAACTGTTGAGATCATCACGTTGTGAGGCAATCGCTGGATCTTTTGCGATGATCCCATTCACAATCAGCGCATCCCAATCCACCATGCCCATTTCTGTTTGCCAAGCAATATAACGCTCTTGGAACTGTGCAGGAGATTCACCTTCTTTTTGAACCGGTTTCGCACCTATATTGACAATGCTTGGATCAAAAAACACAGGCACCGTCATCGAGCTTTGCCAGAATGCTGGTAAGCCTTTGGCTAAAATACTGCCAAACAATAGCACGACGAACAATAAGCCAGTCACTACTGCACTAAAGCCCAAGACACGGAAGGTATTTTCTTTACGGTGTCTTTTTGCCAATGAGTTTTCAATGATTTTCTTACGTTTTTCACGAAACTCTGCGGCTGCGTGCGGATCAAAATTTTGATCCATATTTGATGTATTCGTCGTACTCATTCGTATTGCTCACGGTATTTACGCACAATGTACAGTGCAACAATATTCAGACCTAAAGTAATCACAAACAGTGTTAAACCGAGTGCAAAAGCGACCAATGCTTGAGGACTCGCAAAGTCTGTATCACCTGTTAATTGGTTTACGATGGTAATGGTGACTGTAGATACCGCTTCGAGTGGGTTGATATGCAGTAAAGGACTGTTCCCTGCTGCAAGCACCACAATCATGGTTTCACCAATTGCACGAGATGCAGCCAATAAGAATGCACCGATGATGCCCGGCAATGCTGCTGGAATCACCACTTGGCGAATGGTTTCTGATTTTGTAGCACCCAAACCAAGTGAACCATCACGAAGCGCGCGAGGCACTTGAGTAATGATGTCGTCAGATAATGATGAAACGAATGGGATAATCATAATCCCCATCACAAAGCCTGCTGTTAAAGCACTGGTTGCATTAATATCGAGTCCAATATACGCGCCGAGCTGTTTTGCAAAAGGTCCAATAATCATTAAGGCAAATACACCGTAAACAATCGTTGGAATACCTGCGAGAACTTCAATGGCCGGTTTTGCCCAAGCACGGAAACTTGGCTTGGCATATTCAGCCAAGTAAATCGCAATCATCAGACCAACTGGAACAGCAACCAATAGCGCAATTCCACTAACCATGAGTGTGCCCCAAAGGAGTGGCAGCAAACCATAACTACCTTCAGCATTCCCTGATGTACTAAAACCGGGGTTCCATTCAGTGCCTAAGAAGAAATCTAGTGGACTGACAAAACTAAAGAAACGCATGGCTTCACTGAACATCGACATCACAATGCCAACTGTTGTCAGGATTGCGACACCCGAACACAGTGCCAATGCGATATTAATGACTTTTTCGACTTGGTTACGTGCACGATATTTTTCTGCGATGCGGCGTTTAGCCATGACTAAACCAATCAATGCCGCACAAATCACAATGGCCAATTTTGCATATGAGCCAATGTTTTCAATTTTCTTTAATTGTTCTGCTGCTGCAAGTTCATATGCAGCTGGCGTATCACTCACCCCAAAACCAGAAGCAATCGCTTGAACGCGGTCAACCATTACGCTCGTGCTTGCAGGATCTAAACTTAAACGAATATTTTCAGGGACATTATTTAAAATAACATGTTGAAAAATACTCGGTTCAACCAAGTTCCAAACAATCAAGATTAAAAAAGCGGGAATCCCACACCATAAAGCGACCAAAACACCATAATAGCCCGGTCGTGAATGCAACATTGCTGAGTTATTGCCTTTACCTGCAAGTTTGCGACTTTTGGTCAGTCCAACTTGATAAGCGATTGCAATAATTGCGAGCAACACACCAATAAGTAGCAGATTCATGTAATCTCCACTGTTTTTTCAAAAGCCCTTCTTGAAAAAACTGTTTCTTTGCAAAAAGCCAATGGCAGGTCAATCCTGCCATTGGCTGTTTCAATCCAATTATTTAACTGCTTTACCAGCTTTAAAGTTTGCAAGAACTGCAGCGCGATCTTTATCAGACATTGAAATTAAGCCTGCTTTTTCTAGCTTAGAACCTTTACCTGATACTTTTTTACTGAGGAAGAATTCTGTGAACTCTTTTAAGCCTTTAATTGATTTTAAGTGCTCGCCTTTTACGTAGAAGAACAATGGACGAGATACTGGGTATGAACCATTTAAAATCGTCTTCTCAGAAGGTGCAACGTTGTTTACTGTTGCCACACGTAGCTTGTCACGGTTTTGGTCATAGAAACCTAGACCGAATACACCAACCGCATTAGGAGATGTTTTTAAACGTGCCAATGTTTCTGTATAGTCGCCTGCAATTTCAATCACACGACCATCTTTACGGAAAGTTGAACATGCTTTTTTCTGAGCATCTTTATCTAATTTTGCGAAAGCTTCATAAGTTTCACAGCCAGCATCAACCATTTTTTCTTGGAACACTTCACGTGTACCGTGGTTTGATGCAGGAATAACTAAAGTGATTGCTTCATTTGGTAAAGTTGGGTCGATTTGATTCCAACGAGTGTATGGGTTTGGAACCAATTTACCTTTTGATGGTAGTTCCGCAGCGAGTGCAGCAAATACATGCTGTGGGCGAAGTTTAAAAGCCGCTTTTTTCGCATTTGACGCAAATACGATACCGTCATATCCAACTTTAATTTCTAAGATTTGGTTAACGCCGGCTTTTTTACATGCAGCCAATTCAGTATCTTTAATTTTACGAGATGCATTTGCAACGTCAATTGTGTTGTCGCCAACACCATTACAGAATTGTTTCAAACCACCCGAAGTACCGCCTGAACCAACGACAGGTGCTTTAAATTGTGGGAATGTATTACCAAACTCTTCTGCAACAATACTTGCATAAGGCAGTACAGTTGAAGAACCAGCAATTTGGATCGTGTCACGAGCTGCATTTGCAGTTGTAGCGACTGTTGCCCCAGTAGTGAGTACCATAGCAAGTGCGATATGATTTAAGCGCATTCTCATCTCTCTTAATTGATGCATTTATTGGAGTACGCCACTTTTGTTTTTAAAGTCTTGTACTTTTTCGATATCTGCATTTTGATTTTAGAGTATGACAGTTAGGTTACATCTTTATGACGCTTTTATGATAATTGATGATTGCATATTGATTTAAATATAATTCTTTATTTTTCAATATGTAATGAAATTTTTCAAAGTATTGGTCTTATTTATTTCTACTTTGTTATTCGTAAGAATTCATGTCCTTGTCATCTTTTGTCTTATTTTCTTTTTTAAATTTCCCCCTCTTTTATAGAATGATGCAGATTTGCATGTTCGATTTTTTATTCACTCATATTCCAATAATTGAAATTTCATTACATTTTTAGTTCGCTCAATATGCAAGTTTACATAAAAACAGAGCCTAAAATGACCAGTAAAGCCATTGCGACATTTAATCCGGACTTGCCTGTGCATATGACTTTTGAAAAACATGACTGGCACTTACTTGCAGAATATTGGTATCCCATTGCACTCGCTCGAGACATTACAGAACAACCTTATGGCACCATGCTTTTAGATATGCCGCTCGTCATCTATAAAATGGGAGAAGAACTGATTGTCGCTAAAGATGCCTGCCCACACCGCGGCGTACCCCTAAGTTTAGGTAAAAATGATGGTCTAGGCGTGGTCTGCCGCTATCATGGTTTACGCTTTGGTGAACACGGTCATTGCAATCGCATCCCTGCACATCCTGAGCACAAAATTTCACCTCGCTTTAACTTGCGTACTTATGCTGCTGTTGAGCGTTATGGACTGATATGGTGCTCACTTACTGCCGCTAAAGATACTGCGCCGAATATCCCTGCAATACCATATTGGGATGAAGCCGAGTTTCAGCAATTGGTGTGCCCAACGGTCGATTTTCAATGTTTTGCAGGCCGGCAGCTTGAAGGCTTCATTGATGTCGCGCATTTTGCTTGGGTACATCCCGATACGTTTGGCGACCCTGAAAATGTAGAAGTGCCTGACTATAAAACCTTTGAGACAGAAACAGGATTTAATGCAGATTACTGGAGCAGTGTTGGGCGCTACCCGATTGGTTTAGAACAGCGGGGACAAGATGGCTTTCAATGGCTACGGCATTTTGAGATTCATCTACCTTTTACCGCAACGCTGACCATTCATTTTCCAAACGACAGCAAGCAAGTGATTATGAACGCGGCCTCGCCTATGACTGCCCGCTCCACACGTCTATTTGCTCCCATTTGCCGTAATTATGACAAGGACTTACCTGTCGAAGATGCTTACGACTTTAACCTGAAAATATTTGAGGAAGACCGATTAGTCTCTGAATCACAAAAGCCTGAATATTTGCCTTTGGATTTAAGCATCGAAGCGCATTTCCCGGCGGACCGCAGTTCCAGCATGTACCGCAAATTATTGCGTAAAAAAGGTTTTAGTCCATTGTTTGCAGCATAACATCAATATCGTATTGCATTCACCTCACCCTAACCCTCTCCTACAAGGAGAGGGAAACTCCTTTACAAGCCTTATATTGGTTATAAATATTGTGGTATCTTATTCATCAAATGATAAACATCAATGAATATCGCGACTGGCGACAGGGATGTCACTATAAGGTAATGGTCACATGGATGTAACTTTTCCCTGAGAAGGATTTTAGATACTTTGATCCCTCAAAGTAACAATCTGCCTACGCAGTAAACTATCATCACTCAATGAAAAATTGTGGTGATGTAATAAATTAAGCACCTTTTCATTTTTTTAAAAAAAAGGAGCTCTTACGAGCCCCTTCTTCTACAATCACAAAATGACAATTAGTCAATTGCAGGTGTATATGTACCATCAGCGATTGGGCCTTTGATACGATCCGCTTCCGCTAGCACAAGAGCAAGCAAATTCTTCACGTTGTCTAAAGTCGCTACTGGGCTTAAAGTCGTCATTTTCAATGATTGAACTTGACCTACTTTAGTTACACCAATATTCGCTTCACCACGAGCAAACAATTCGTCAGCAACGTTCTGGTTAAGTGTATCGAGTAATTCTGCTGGGTAACCTTCAGGAATTACACGGAACAATACAGAAGCGAATTGTGGATCAACCAACATTTCTAAACCATCTGTTGCATCAATATATGCTGCAACATCACGGGTTAAAGCAACACCGTGATCGATCATTGAACCATAAAGCTCTTCACCTAGTGCTTCAACAGTCATCCACAATTTCAACGCGTCAAAACGGCGAGTTGTTTGTAATGACTTAGATACTAGGTTAGGTACGCCATGCTCTTCATCATAAGCAGAGTTTAAGTACTCAGCTTCATAATGCATGAAACGATAGTTCGCTTCATCTTTAAGCAAGAATGCGCCACATGAAATCGTTTGGAAGTAATGCTTATGGAAATCAAGCGTTACCGAGTCAGACAGTTCAATACCGTCTAACATTGAACGATAGTCATTTGAAAGAATCAGTGCACCGCCCCATGCTGCATCGATATGCATCCACGCGCCATATTTGTTGGTGATTTCACGAACTTCTTTCAATGGGTCAATTGCGCCTGCATCGGTTGTACCCGCAGTTGCAACTACACATGCCACGATTTTGCCTTCAGCTTGAAGGTGAGCCATGGTTTTCTCAAGCGCATCCATATCCATGCGTGCGTTAGCATCTACAGGAACAGTCACGACAGATTGGAAGCCCATGCCCATCATCGCCATGTTCTTTTGCACAGAGAAGTGCGCATTTTCAGAACAAATAACTTTGACGTTACGCATAGCATCAGATGGTACGCCATCACGCTGAACAGACCACGGATTGCCGTTTTCGTCTTTCCAGTTTTTAGCAATACATGCATCACGTGCAAGCAAAACGCCCATCAAGTTTGACTGCGTACCGCCAGAGGTGAATACACCTGCTTGACCTGCACCATAGCCAACTTTTTGGCGAAGCCAGTCAATTAACTGAACTTCCATCAATGAACCTGCAGGGCTTTGATCCCATGAGTCCATTGATTGGTTAGTCGCGTTAATGAGCACTTCAGCGATTTGGCTTGTTACCATTGTTGGGCAATGCAAATGCGCTAAAGAATGCGGATGATGCACTTTTAAGCTTTTGTTTAAGAAGAGCTCAACCATACGGTCTAGTGATTTTTGTACACCCATACCTTCTTTTGAAGGATTGAATGCAATTGCACTGCGAAGCTCTTTAATGCTGCCGCCGGTGTACATTTTGTCATTTTGCAACCATGCAGAAACGGCTTTTACCGCTTCGCCCATTGCTGACTGGTAGTCAGCAATGGATTGTGCATCATTGCAGAATAACGCTTTACGATGTTCTGCAAAATCAACCATTATTACGCGCCTCGAGTTGCAACAAGTGCTTCAGCAAGTGCTTTCTTGAAGCGAACGATCACTTCTTCACATTCAGCTTGGTTAATGATCAATGGGCAAAGTAAACGAATGACTGTACCGTTACGACCACCTTTTTCTAACAACAATTTGTTGTTGAAACATGCTGCTTGAATTGCTGCTGCCAATTGAGAATCACCTGGTAAAGAACCCATGTGATCTGCTTTTTGACGTTCATCAACAATCTCAACACCAATCATCAAACCACGACCACGCACGTTACCAATACATGGGAATTCTACAGCTAATTTTTTAATTTCAGCTTGTAAGAAATCACCACGCTCTTGTGCATTTTGAGCCAAGTTTTGTTCTTTGATGGTTTTGATGGTTGCAAGACCTGTACCCATTGCAAGTTGGTTACCACGGAATGTCCCCGTGTGACCTGCGGGTTGCCAAGCATCAAACTTACGTTTAATACCAAGCACAGCAAGCGGTAAACTACCACCAACTGCTTTAGACATCACCACAACATCAGGTTCGATACCCGCATGTTCAAAGGCAAACATTTTACCTGAACGTGCAAAGCCTGCTTGTACTTCATCAAGAATCAACACGATGTTGTGCTTTTCAGTCACTTCGCGGATTTTCTTTAACCATTTTACAGGTGCAGTCACTACACCGCCTTCGCCTTGGATTGCTTCCAAGATTACAGCTGCAGGTTTCGTTACACCGCTTTCTACGTCTTCAATGAAGTTTTCGAAATAATACGTTAATGCATCAACACCCGCTTCACCACCAATGCCTAATGGGCAACGGTATTCATGCGGATACGGCATAAATTGAACACCCGGCATTAAGCCGTTCACAGCATTTTTAGCAGACAAGTTACCTGTCATTGCTAAAGAACCGTGAGTCATACCATGGTAACCACCTGAGAAGCTGATTACTGAACTACGACCAGTGTAAGTTTTTGCTAATTTAATTGCTGCTTCTGTACCATCTGCACCAGACGGGCCACAGAACTGTAGACAATACTCTTCTTTACCACCAGGTAATTGCTCAAGTAGTGCTTCAGTAAAAGCATCTTTTAAAGGCGTTGTTAAATCCAAAGTATGCAATGGGAGGCCACTTGCAAGTGTATCTTGGATACTTTGAATTACCGCAGGATGATTATGGCCTAATGCCAATGTTCCTGCCCCAGCTAAACAATCGAGGTACTTTGTACCTTCAACATCGGTAACCCAACAACCTAAAGCTTTTGCTATCGCAAGTGGAAGTTTACGCGGATAGCTACGAACATTGGATTCCATCTGGCTTTGGCGAGTCAAATAGTATTCGTTAGTAGAATTAGTGGCAGGGTTTACAGAAGAAACGCTCATATCGAATTACCATCTCTGATATGGGTTGAAAGAAATAAGTCGGGTGACTTGCGGTCCTTTGACTCGGTGCTTTATGAGTTTCTAGTTAGTTTTAAGAGCTCTTTGTGTAATGGCTAACTAGACGGCGGATGATACAGACTTTTTCAATAAAATAAATCACTTTTATGATCAAATAAAAAGATAATTTAGAGAAAAAACAGATCTATGCCATGGATAACCTGAATTATCATCTTACAGTGTGACAAAACAAAGAAAACCTTTTTATTTTATGCTTTTTTACAATTTATGAATGATTATTGTAATCTTCAAACATTTACGCAATTAAGTATTGATTATTTGAAGCAATATTCATCAAGCACTGCATTTATTTTTCTTGAAAGATTTACAATCCCACCACAGATTTTCCTTTAATCCATCACAATCCCCTTTTAAGATAAGAGCATAAGCTAAATTAGTCATTCTGAAAGAAGAATAGGTCATAACAATGCGTAAAATTATCTTATCTACTGTTTTATTAGCATCCGGTCTAGGTTTGGCAGCAGCAACTCAAGCAGCCGACCCACTCAATTACAACATCGTGAACATTCAGGCGGATGCCACTCGCCAAGTGTCGAACGACCAAATGCATGCCGTTTTATATATTGAAAAGTCAAATAAACAACCGGCTGAACTTGCTACCCAAATCAACCAATTGATGACCCAAGCGGTGAACACAGCCCGTAAATACCCTGCGGTAAAAATCGAAACGGGATCTCAAAGCACCTACCCGATTTATGACAATGACAGTCGTAAATTGAAAGAATGGCGTGGTCGTGCCGAAGTGCGTTTAGAAAGTACAGACTTTAAAGCAGCTAGCCAATTGGTGAGCGAGTTACAACAAAATTTCCAAACTCAATCCATCAGCTTTAGTGTGTCAGATGCACAGCGAAAAAAAGTTGAAAATGAACTGATGGTTGAAGTATCCAAAAACTTTCAACAACGTGCCCAATCGCTCGCTCAGGCATGGAATAAATCAGGCTACAACTTGGTTAATATTAATTTAAATGCCAGCAATTATGGTGGTCAGCCAGTTCCGCGTATGGCGATGATGAAAGCTGCAAGTGCCGATGCTATTCCTGAACAAGAAATGGCAGGTGGTGAATCTAAAATCACGGTCAGTGCAAATGGCTCTATCCAGTTCAAATAATTAAATTCATTTTAAGAAACCGTGCTTTAGCGCGGTTTTTTTGACTATAAATTACACCTATTCTTTATTTAAATTAAAAGTCTATTAGCTTAATCATATTCATAGTTTTAAATGATAATCATCCTTATTTAAATTTATCGCACGCAAGATTATGATACGCGCTCTCTCTCCATTGCTCACACTTTTATGTATAGTTCAAGCAAAAAATCTCCAAAGCTTCAAAATTTCCCGCTTTTACCGCTGAGTATTGCCGTAGGTATAAGCATGGTTGCCACTATGGCTTCTGCTGCTGAAAATACAGAGGCAGCGCAAGCAGATGTTTTACCGACCATCACCATTGAAACTCAAGGGAACTGGCTAGAAAACGCCAATGAAAAAAAGGTGCAAAAGCATGCCGGTGCGCGGACCATCATTGACCGTAAACGATTAAACGAAAGCGCAGCAACATCACTAAAAGATGCGTTACGCCAAGTTCCCGGCGTTCAGGTTCAAGAAAATAATGGTACTGGCGGTAGCGATGTTTCATTAAATATTGGCGTTCGAGGATTAACCTCTCGCCTCTCTCCACGTTCAACCGTGTTGATCGATGGCATACCAATGTCATTTGTACCGTATGGCCAACCACAACTTTCGATGGCGCCTGTTTCGTTAGGAAATATAGAATCTGTTGATGTAGTCCGTGGTGCAGGTTCTGTTCGTTTTGGGCCACAAAATGTCGGCGGTATTATCAACTTTGCCACACGTAGCATTCCTGAAGACTTTAAAGGTGCCGTGGCATTAAACTCTGAATATGCAACTGGTACGGATCAGGTAAAATTAAGTCCTAGTCTGTTTGTTGGTGGAACATTTGATAATGGTTTAGGTCTTGCCTTGCTTTATTCAGGTACTAAAGGCAACGGTTATCGTGAAGCGAACAATAAAAATGACATTGATGATGTCATGTTAAAAACCGCTTATGACATCACTGATCAGGATAAAATCGCATTAAATTTCCATCATTACGATGGTACAGGTGAAATGCCTGAAGGTTTAAGCGCTGCTGAATTCGAAGTAAATCCATATCAAACGTCGCATTATCGTGACTTTTTCACTGGCCGTCGTTCAGATGTATCCCTACGTTATACACATAAAGACGACACGAACAACTTTGAACTTTTAAGTTATTACATCGATTCATTCCGTACCAGCAACCTTGAATCTACTTTAGCCAATGGCAATCATCGCTTAGATACCTCACCACGTGATTATAAAGTCTTTGCCATTGAGCCACGTTATTCACGTAGCTATAGCTTAGGAAGTACGCTGAATGAAGTGACTGTCGGTTACCGTTATATGGACGAAGAGAGCACCGAGTTCGCAGGCCGTACTGAATACGCAGCAGATGCAGAACCTGGTCAGTTTATAGCACGTACCCGTAGTGCGGGTGGCACCAAAGCACACGCTGCTTATATCGATAACCGTATAGAACTGGGTAAATGGAATATTACACCCGGCGTTCGTTTTGAATCGATTGATACGCAAAACAGTTTTAGTGCCTATAAAAATGGCGTATTACAAAATACTGTTCATCCATCAATCCAATCAGATGAATTTTTGCCAAGTTTAGCTATCCTGTATAAAGCAACAGGCCATTGGAATTTCTTTGCCAATGCCGGTGTCTCTTTTGGTCCACAGCAATATAACCAATTAGCAACAACGCAAGGCACTACAGCGGTCACCACCTTAGATGGCTTACATCCTGAAAAATCTTATAACTATGAAATTGGTACCAAATATTTAGGCAATGGTTTGAGTGCTGAATTGACTGCGTTTTATCTAGATTTTGACAAAGAACTGATTTTAGAACGTGATGCTGCAAACAATGGCATTTGGACTGACCTCGGTGCTACAAGTCATAAAGGGATCGAAACCGGTTTTAGCTATGACTTTGGACATTTAGCTGAAAATCTCGAAGGCTTAAAAGCCTATGGTAATTACACCTATACCAAAGCGGTTGCTGAAGCAGGTAACTTTAAAGGTAAAGATTTGCCATTCTACTCACAAAATGTCGCAAACTTTGGCTTAGGCTATAAATATGATGCTTGGTCAATCAATGCCGACATGTATGCACAATCTAAACAGCGTGCCCCAGGTAACCAAGATTCTGGCATCTACCAAACTGAAGAAACGGCAAATGGTAAATTGGGCGATATTCCAGGCTATTCAACTTTTGCTGTACGTACAGGCTATGACTTTGGCGGTTCGCTGCAAGGGGTTAAAGTTGCCGCTGGCATCAAGAATGTATTTGATAAACAGTATTTCACCCGTTCATCAGATGCAACCGGTGGTAAATATATTGGTCAGCCACGTACTTTCTTTTTACAAACTTCATTCGACTTTTAAACTGGTCTAAATATCAAAATCCCACCTCGTGTGGGATTTTTATTGAACAATACATATGGACATCCACATATTCATATGTGAAGATATATGTAAATCCATATAAGCAGATAAACATGGAACAGACTGAATTTTTCAAATTACTTGCAGATGAGACTCGTCTGAACATCATCATGCTGTTGGCATGTAAAGGTGAACTCTGCGTCTGTGAACTCACTGAGTACCTTGAATTAAGCCAACCCAAAATTTCACGTCATTTGGCTTTACTGCGTTCATCAGGTGTGCTGAGTGATCAGCGTAAAGGTCAATGGGTTTATTACTCCATTCACCCTGCACTGCCTACTTGGTGTACACAAATAATTGATGTCATGCGTCACCAAGAACGATTTAAAGACCTCGATTTGAATTTCCCAAAAAACACGACAACATTGTGTGACACCCTATGAATTTTTTATTTCTATGTACTGGCAATAGCTGCCGCAGCATTTTATCCGAAGTTCTTTTTAACCAGCGTACCCCTGAAGGTTTCCGTGCCTATAGCGCAGGCAGTAAACCTTCAGGACAAGTCCACCCGTTTACCTTGAAAACCCTACAAAACCTCAATCTACCGACTGAGGGTTTGTCGAGTAAAACCATCGCAGCATGTGAACAATACCAACCCGATGTGGTAATTACCGTCTGTGGTTCTGCCGCTCAAGAAGCTTGCCCAATTTACTTAGGCTCTGCCATCAAAGCCCACTGGGGCTTAGAAGATCCTTCCCATTTAGAGCTTGTAGATGAAATAAAACTTGCAGCATTTCTTGATACCGTGGCGCATATTAACCGCCGTTTAGATGCTTTATTTGCACTCGATTTTACGCAATTAAGTCGTGAAGAACTCAACCTAGAAATCCAAAAAATTTCAGAGATCCAATAATGGCTGCTGCAAAACTGTCATTTCTAGACCGCAATCTAACGCTATGGATTTTTATCGCAATGGGGCTAGGCATTGCGATTGGCGTCTATATTCCAAGTGCTTCAAGAGCTTTAAATCAACTCAATATCGGTGATGTCAATATTGCGATTGCCATTGGTTTAATCCTGATGATGTATCCGCCTTTGGCCAAAGTGGATTACAAAGCGCTGCCTGAAGTGTTTAAAGATAAACGTACCTTATACCTATCACTGGTTCAAAATTGGTTAATCGCACCTTGCCTGATGTTTATTTTGGCGATCGTGTTTTTACAACACTACCCTGAATACATGACCGGTTTGATTCTGATTGGTTTAGCACGTTGCATTGCAATGGTTCTGGTTTGGAATGATCTCGCTTGTGGGGATAACCAATACGTAGCGGCTTTAGTGGCCTTTAACAGTATTTTCCAAATTGCATTTTTTAATACCTACGCATGGTTCTTTTTGAGTTTTTTACCGCCTTATTTTGGTATAGAAGCACAAGTGATCCAAGTCAGCTTTTGGACCATCACACATGCAGTATTGGTGTATCTAGGTATTCCCTTCCTGCTCGGTTTCCTGACGCGTGCCATATTGGTAAAACAAAAAGGTCTGGCTTGGTATAAAAATCAATTTATACCCAAAATCAGCCCCATCAGTTTAATGGCATTACTCTTTACCATTGTGGTGATGTTTAGCCTCAAAGGTGCAGATGTCTTGAGCCTTCCAATGGATGTACTGCGTATTGGCATTCCCCTCACGATCTACTTTGTGGTGATGTTTTTCATTAGCTTTTTGATGAGCAAATGGATGGGTAATAATTACGCCAAAACCACTGCCATATCCTTTACCGCAGCGGGTAATAATTTTGAACTTGCCCTCGCTGTTGCCATCGCCACCTTTGGCATTGCATCTCCGATTGCATTTACCACGATTATTGGCCCATTGGTTGAAGTGCCTGTGCTTATTGCATTAGTGAGTGTATCGCTATGGTTAAAATGCAAATGGTATAAAGAGAACTAAAATGAAGCTCCCCAATATTCAACTAGATCTACTTGAAACACCGCGTTTTGAACAAGTTCAAGCTAAAGCACTTGAACATCCGCCACGCATTCTGCTGCTATATGGCTCTAACCGTGAACGCTCATTTAGCCGTTTAACGGTATTGGAGGCGGGTCGAATCCTTGAACATTTTGGTGCAGAAGTCAAAATCTTTCATCCTAAAGGTCTTCCTCTGCCTGAAGATGCTGAAACATCACATCCCAAAGTTCAGGAATTACATGAATTGCTTACATGGTCAGAAGGCATGGTTTGGTGTTCGCCAGAACGACATGGTGCGATGAGCTCTATATTGAAAGCACAAATTGATTGGATTCCTTTAGCGGCAGGTGCCATTCGTGCTACTCAAGGTAAAACGCTGGCGTTAATGCAAGTCAGTGGCGGTTCTCAATCCTTCAATGCTGTTAACCAAATGCGCATCCTTGGGCGTTGGATGCGGATGATCACGATTCCAAATCAATCTTCCGTTGCAAAAGCATTTTTAGAGTTTGATGAAAATGATCGCATGAAACCTTCCTCCTATTACATTCGCATTGTCGATGTGATGGAGGAATTATACAAATTTACCCTACTCACACGTGGTCAATCTGCCTACCTCACAGATCGCTATTCTGAACGAGTTGAAAGTGCGGAAGAACTCTCTAAACGAGTTAATCAAAAGAACCTTTAATGAAAAACTCCTGCATCTGTACAGGAGTTTTGGTCTAAAATATCCATCCGTTTCAACTTAAACTAATAATTTATAAAATAACGTCGTTGAATCTATTGTACCTGTATGGCTCAATGCAAATTGCGGAATGATCCCAGCTTTTATAAAGTTAAATTTTTCATATAGCTTTTCAGAGACATCGCCTGTACGCGTATCAAGTACAAGTAATTTCAAGTTCAAATGTTTTGCTTGATCTTCTGCAAGTGTGAATAGTTGATGAGCAATGCCTTTTTGACGTGCCTTTGGATGCACCATAAGTTTTTCAATCTCAGCAGGATGCAGTGCATTGGCTTTGGTGGCACGAACCAATTGTACTGTGCCCACAATTTCACCGCTTTGTAGCGCCGCCCACAAAAAGGTTTTATGCTTTTGAATATCCTTTGTCACAGCAGACCAATATTCATCATAGTGCGACTTAGATTCTTTAGCTAAAAAACCCAGTGATGCACCATCTTGCACGCATTGTGCCAATAATTCACACAGTTGAGCCTGCTCATCTTTTAGATCTTGAATGTTTAAATATTGAATTTCGCTCATATTCTTCTCCTCTTATTACTATTTTTATCGCTATATTCAAATGACATGCCATAAAAAATCCCGCTCGGAAGCAGGATTTTGATCTTTCAATTTAGTAAATTGACATATGATTGCGATGGATCATTTCAAGTGATCGGGCTTCCCCTAAAACTTGATGAACTTTATCGGAGGCCAAACCTTTGACGATTTCTGCCGAACGTGAACTGAAGTTTACACGACCAACGGCAACACGATGACCTTGTGTATCGACACATTCCACCACATCACCACGTTCAAAATGCCCTTCAACTGCTTTCACACCGACAGGTAATAAACTGCGGTGATTATCACGAATGGCTTTGACTGCACCATCATCAATCACCAAACGTCCAGCTGTTTGTAAATGTGCAGCTAACCATTGTTGATGGGCTGTGACACGGTCATTATCCGTAATGAATAAGGTACCGAGTAATTCACCGGCCATCACACGTGAAAGCACATTGTCGCTATCGCCGCTCGCAATGACTGTTGGGCAACCTGACTTGGCTGCCAAACGTGCCGCACGAACTTTGGTCAACATACCACCACGACCGAATTTACCGCCGCCGCCAGCCATATCGAATAATGATTCATCCATTGCGCGTACTGTATGGAACAGTTTTGCATCTGGATTGGAACGAGGGTCAGAGTCAAACATGCCTTCTTGGTCAGTTAGAATCACCAAGAGGTCTGCATGAACCTGTCCAGCCACCATCGCAGCCAAAGTATCGTTATCGCCAAAGCGGATTTCGTCAGTCGACACTGTGTCATTTTCATTGATCACAGGAATCACACGCCAATCAATCAAATGCTGCAAAGCATCACAAGAGTTCAAATAGCGACGACGGTCTGCCAAGTCATCATGCGTTAACAAAACTTGTGCTGTGCGAATCGAACGTTGTTCTAATACGCTAGACCAAGTATGAATTAAGCCCATTTGTCCAATGGCAGCACAAGCCTGTAGACTGGGTAGATCTGTGGGTCGGTTGTCCAAATTCATACGAACCATCCCTTCAGCCACAGCACCGGAAGACACAAGAATGATCTCGTGTCCTGCATTGTGTAGTTCTGCAATTTGTCCCGCCCAATGCGAGATTGCATCCAGATCTAACCCTTTTCCGTTTGCTGTGAGTAGTGATGATCCGATTTTAACAACGATACGTTTACAACCCTTGAGCTGACGTTGCCCATCTACCACTTCTATCATCTTGTCCTCAGACTTGTTTGCTTTGACACTTATTCAGCAATTAACGTACGTAGTACGATTCTGCCTCATCATCACCGTCTTCAAATTCATCATCAAAGTCTTCACCTTGACCTGCCAGACGTTGTTGACGACGCATTTCACGATATGCTTCTTTCGCAGCAAGCGTTTGCTCACGTGTTTCAGCTTCAAGCTGATCACGGAACGCTTTAACTTCTGCTGCATATTCAGGATCTTCAGTTTCGCGTTCGCGCTGTTCTTCAATTTGATCCATCAGGTAGTACACAACGTCTTTAGTACCTTCAAACGTTAAACCTGAAGTTTTGAATACAGGGCCTTTCCACTGCAACTCTTCGAGAATGTGATCACACCATTCATCACGCGTTTCAGCCGCCAATTGGTCTACTTTATTGAGTACCAATACAACAGGTAATTTTGAAAGCGTTGGGGAGAATTTTTTCAACTCTTCCAAAATTGCTTTTGCATTGTACGCAGGGTCAGAACCATCAATCGGTTGAACATCTACGATGTGTAATAAAATACGTGTACGTGCCAAGTGTTTCAGGAATCGAATACCTAGACCTGCACCTTCTGCAGCACCTTCGATTAGACCCGGAATATCCGCCATTACAAATGAGCGGTGACTATCGGCATCAACCACACCTAGGTTTGGCACCATAGTGGTAAATGGATAATCTGCAACTTTTGGTTTTGCTGCTGAAACTGCACGGATAAAGGTTGATTTACCTGCATTTGGCATACCCAACAAACCAACGTCTGCGAGTACTTTTAATTCAAGACGAATTTCACGATATTCGCCTTTTGAGCCGTGTGTACATTTACGTGGAGAACGGTTGGTTGAAGATTTGAAGTGAGTATTACCCAAACCACCTTCACCACCTGCTGCCACTAACACACGCTGACCGTCAGCCACTAAGTCGCCGATGATATCGCCAGATTCTGTATCTACAATTGTTGTGCCCACTGGAACGAGCAATACGGTATCTTCACCGCCACGGCCTGAGCAGTTCGCTCCACGACCATTTTTAGCACGTTCTGCACGGAATTTACGTGTATAACGATAATCTACTAGGGTACTTGTGTCGTTGTCGGCTTGAACGTATACGTTACCGCCACGACCACCATCACCACCATCTGGACCACCAAATGGTACGAACTTTTCACGGCGAAAACTGGCTACGCCATTGCCACCGTCGCCAGCCTCTACGGTAATGACTGCTTCATCAACAAAGCGCATATTGCCAATCCTCTAAAAACTTTAAAACCGCCTATTCTGCCATATTTGAAAGAATTTCTCGACTATATTTATTCACTATTCCATGAAGATCATGCATTTCAAGCAGATTTTTTTTGAGCTTGTATCAAAATTTTAAAATTACAATCCAGCTTGAATTGATCGTCTGATGTACATATAGCTCGCAACGCTAAGTTGGTTGTTTTTTGTTATTTCTGCTTGTCGTAACATCTTCATATAGTGCAATTCTTGCAATCAGAGTTTTTGTTATGTCAAATCCTAAGGAAAGGAATACTATCAGTCCATTGTCATCACAATTTGTTTTATTGATGGCACTTGCTTGTGGTCTATGCGCAGGATCAGCATATTTTAATCAACCGCTTATCTATTCGATTGAAAAAGGTTTAGGCATTAGCACCAGTGAAGCTGGTTTGACTGTAGTGATTGCACAAATTGGCTATGTTTTAGGTTTAATGCGCTTGGTCCCACTAGGTGACTTTTTAAATAAGCGCAAACTCATTGTTAGCTTAATGGTCTTTGCTGCTCTTTCTCAGATTTTATTATCGTTAAGTAGCAACTTAAGCACGCTGTATCTATTTACCCTTTGTGCGACGTTTGGCGCAATTTCGGCACAAGTCCTAATTCCTTTTGCATCGAGTATTAGCCCACCCGAATCCAGCGCAGCCACTGTAGGTAAACTCATGAGCGGCTTGGTCATGGGCATCATTTTATCGCGAACATTTGCAGGCTTTGTATCGACCTATTGGTCCTGGAATGCTGTGTATTTCACCAGTGGTATCATCACTTTAGGTTTTGCGATGATCATGTGGAAAAAACTTCCGAACACGACGCCGCAAGCAGGTTTAACAATGATAGGAATTTACCGCTCGTTGTTTATCATTGCTCAAAATAATCCACATCTGATTCGTCGTGCCTGTGCTGGTGCTTTGGGTTTTGGTATTTTGTCGATGATTTTTACCTCTATGACTTTTGTCTTAGGCAGTGCGCCATATTACTTTACTGATTTTGAAATTGGTCTGTTTGGCTTGCTTGGTGTGATCGGGATTTATTCATCAAGTTGGTCGGGTAAAATTGTGGGACAAGGTAGAGAAAACTTTGTAGCAAAACTCTGTATTGCTTTGATGTTTTTCTCAACTATCCCTCTATTTTTTGCCCAGCAAAATATCGTGATTTATGCGATTGGCGTACTCATGGCATATTTTGGTTTAACAGCATTTCACGTGCTCAATCAAAATTTGGTCTATCGGATTGATCTTAAATCCCGTTCGCGAATTAATGCGGTGTATATGACGATTTACTTTACTGGTGCAGCTATAGGTTCACTCGGTGCAGTATATGCCTGGCAGCATTTTGGTTGGATGGGTTGTGTGATTCTAGCTTTGGTTTTTTCGATTGGAATTTTACTGATTGATCGGTGGGATTTTAATAAGATGGTTAAAAATTAAGTGTTTTATGAGGAATAAATCGAATGGTTTATTCCTTTTCTCATTACTAATTAAAAATTTAATGTTTTTCGATATAACGCATATTCGTACATCTCCTCAATCAATTCATCAAGTTTTTCAGAAAATGCTATCCTAAAAAACTGATGATAGATTTCCTCATTATTTATTCCATATATATGCGAGTCAATTTTGCTAGCAAGCTCACGATATTCGTCGATCAGTTTTCCTAATTTTTTATTATCTTGATTAAAATTTATAAAACTCAAAGCATCATTTATATTTTGCCTTAGGGGACTTAAAGAACCCCATATCCTTCTGATTTCACATGGCTCGATTTTAGGACCTAAAAATTTTTTTATCATTTCATTATCTAATTCATTTAAATAGTTATTAAGTACAAGCGCTAGAAGCTTATTAGTTTGAGCTTTATATTCCTTTAAATAAATTATTAAATCTTTAGATTGAGCAGCAATTAATTCACTGCCTTTTTGCTCTCGCCAATTCGTGTAAGTCATTAAGACCGCTATTGGAGCAAATATCCCCGCCGACCAAAGCAAAAGATTTGTCGCTAAAGTAATATCAACTTCTAAACTTTTAAAAATTGCATAAATAGCGATGCATAAGGTTAAGATAATTGCGTAGACTGCTAACACTGTCGCAATCAAATTTTCTGATTTTTTCATCTATTGCTTCCCCAAAAGCAATTTAATTTTTATTTAGTAACACGCTCTTTATTTTCCAAAATCTCTGGCAAACTGCGCTCTACCCAGCCAATCAAATAGTTTATTTTTTCTGCTGCTTGCGAACCGGTAATGGTCAATTGATATTCCACTTTGGGTGGCACAACCGGATACACCGTTCTTAAAATAAAACCATCTTGCTCCAGCATTTTTAAGGTTTGCGCCAGCATTTTTTCACTGACCCCTTCAATTCGCTGTTTCAGCTCACTAAAGCGATGTACACCTTCACTTAAACAGCGCAATACTAGCACTGACCATTTATTGGTGAGATGTTCCAGTATTTCACGGGATGGGCATTCATTAGATAGCACCTGTCCCAACAATGGACTGATTGCATACTTGGTCATTGAAGAGTTCCTTTCTTGATCACGGTTTTTAGTTATTACTTACTATTTTTAATGTACTTACCATTTGTAAGCTAACAGATTCATATGAGCGTATCAAGGTGAATTTTCCATCAATTAATGTATATGATTTTATTAAGCTGATTGGCCAACTTTATTTTCCACAATAAAAAAGAGCCTCAAATGAGGCCCTTTTTTTACAGCGCGAACTAATTAAGCATTAGTTTCAGCAGGAACTTTTGGATAGCTTACGCCGCCCATTTGCTCAGCAATACGCAATACTTGGCAGCTATAACCTACTTCGTTATCGTACCAAACATAAGCAGTTAAACGGTTACCAGAAGTGATTGTCGCTTGAGCGTCAAATACACCTGCGGTACGTGAACCGATAAAGTCAGACGATACAACTTCAGTTGAGTTTGTATAACCGATTTGACCTTGAAGGTTAGAGTTGATTGAAATTTGGCGAATGTATTCATTCACTTCTTCACGATCAACATCTTGACCTAAAGTAAGGTTCAAAATTGCAAGAGATACGTTTGGAGTAGGTACACGTACTGAGTTACCAGTCAATTTACCTTGAAGAGCAGGAAGTGCTTTAGCAACAGCTTTAGCAGCACCAGTTTCAGTGATTACCATGTTTAAAGTAGCAGCACGACCACGACGGTCAGCTTTATGGTAGTTGTCGATCAAGTTTTGGTCGTTTGTGAACGAGTGAACTGTTTCAACGTGACCATTGATCACTGTGTACTTGTCATTTAACACTTTAAGTGTTGGTGTGATCGCGTTTGTTGTACAGCTTGCAGCAGAGATGATTTGATCTTCATCAAGGATGTCAGCTTGGTTCACACCGTATACAACGTTCTTCATGTCACCTTTACCAGGTGCAGTTAGAATTACACGTGCAGCGCCAGCGCATTTAAGGTGCTGTGCAAGACCTTCAGAATCACGCCATTTACCTGTGTTATCGATTACAAGTGCATTGTTAATACCGTAAGCAGTGTAATCAACTTCAGATGGGTTAGACGCATAGATCACTTTGATGAAGTTACCGTTAGCAATGATTGCTTCGTTTTCTTCATCAACAGAAATCGTACCTGCGAATGGACCATGAATAGAGTCACGACGTAACAAAGACGCACGTTTTTCTAAGTCACCGTCAGATGATTTACGAACAACGATTGCTTTAAGGTTAAGACCACGGCCTAAACCAGATTGGCTGATCATCAAACGTGCAAGGATACGACCAATACGACCGAAACCGTAAAGTACAACATCACGGTTTTCAACGTTAGTTGCATTGCCTTCAAGTGATTTAACAGCGTCAGCAACGAATGCGTCAACATCACCGCCTTTTTCTTTGAACTCAACAGCAAGTTTGCCAAGATCAATTTCAGCAGTACCGATGTTTTCGATTTTCGCTAAAGCTTCAAGAATTGGGAAAGTGTTCACAACTGAAAGTTCAACGTCAAGTACGCGAGTACGACGATGCGCTTTAAGAATTTGGATAACCGAACGGTTAATTAAAGAACGACCGTATACTGTAGCTACGATGTTTTTTTCACGATATAACTGACCCACTAGGGCAATCATACGTTCCGCGATTTCTTCACGGTTTTTCCAGCGACCTTGGTGCTCTGCATGTAGGGCAACGATAGTGTCTTTGCTCACAGATACGTCCTCTAATTAATTGTAAATCTAAGCATAAATTTCAAAACCCCACAATTGTAATGGAAAACTGAAAATTAATGAATCTAAAAGCAGATTTGGACAAGGTTATTTTGTTATATATTCACTATCAATTTTCAAAATAATCATGATTAGTATTATGATTTTATAGCCGAAAGTTGAAAAACCGGCTTTTTCGCAGATTTTTGTCACAAAATTTCAAATGTAGTTTTATCAACCAGATCTCAGCACATTTAGCTCAAAGATGAACGAATATTTATATTTTTCAAATTGTGCTGTTTTTTTATTTTGCTCAATTTATAGTATTTTTACTGATGTTAAGCTCGTAATAATAATTTCACATTTTTAAATGATTTTTAAAACTATTCGACGGAGTCTTACATCTGAGGTTTGAATCAAGGGTTTAGCCTTCAGCTGGAGGTACTCTTACGAAACGTTGTTTCTCATTTGGCAAAATGAGAAGCATGCTTCGTAAGGAAACAATCTTGCGGAGCAATGCTCCTCACCGCAAAACTCGTTCACTACCGTCAATTTATTCAAAGTATCGCAAAAACATTTTTTATTAGAAGTAACCTTATCTCAGACAATTGCGGATGACATTACCGCGTATCGTTCTTTTATTTGAATCAAATTACGCCTCTAATGTTACTGCCTAACATTAGTTTTAAAGTCAGATCAATATTTAAAATTCTGTTAATTTTTCAGATTCTCAGCAAACTTTTCCAGATTAAAATCAAAGAAATTTGCACTCAGCTCTAATATTTTCGGAAGTGCATTTAAACTATTCTCTCCAGCACTAATCGCAAAATATCTCTGATCACTAAAAGATCGCACGTTTAAGGCATTTTCACATGGCTCAAAATCGAGATTGACGAGCTGTGACGCATGTTCCTTCAGCAACATTAAAACCTGCATATAAGTTTGTCGTTTTTTTTGCTGCTGCGCTTTTAAAGCATCGGCTTCAAGGCTTTCATAATCCCCTGTTTTCGTCATGCGTTTGGAAAATCCAACATGCGCGCCATGGGTACCCATATTTTCTACAGTTGCTTCTGTAGCAAAGATCTTCTGTTGATCATCGACCGACTGCAAGAGCGCCTTCAGCGCCGTATGAATTTGCTGTGACTGATGATGATGAAACTCCCACTCATCTTCGTTTTGAACATTAAAAATGTGCGTACACCGTTTCAACAACAGTACTTGCCAAGCCTGTAGTTGAAGTCGCAGTCGTTTCAACTCCAAACTTGCCTCAAACTTAGGGCAACTACTCAAGACATTTAGACTCGTGATGAGCTTTTGAGATATTTGCATGCAATGAAAAAAGACAAAATCATGCTGTATCTGCTCACTTAGTTGAAATTGAACAGTCTGATGTAATGGCTTCAAAATCAATTCATTGAACTGCTGCTCAAAAGCAGGTAAAACCGTCGCCAATTGTTGAGTGGCATCCTCTACATGCAGCATCAAAAGTAGATGCTTATCTACCCGTATATGGAGTTGCTGCATTAAATTTTGTAGATCTAAATGTATAAAACCTGCAATGGATGCTAGCTTTGACACTTGAATTTTTAATTGTTCTATTTGCTGATTCTCTAAAGCAGTAGTTAAATCTATGGCCACCCCATCAAAAACGTCGTCTGCTAAAGCGTCATTGTGCTTTGTCGATAAAAACCGTGTAGCGGAATAGTGCGTCGTCCAATCTAAATCAGGCGACAAAATATAAATAAACTCAGATGTTTGTACGATTTGTAAATATCTCGTTTTTTGTTCACGCTTTAAATAGTATTTAAAAATCGGATGTTGCCAAATCTCAGACGATTTCGGGATAGTGGCATCAAAAAATTGCCCCAACATATGTGACTTTAAGAAAATTTCGATCAAGAAAATTTTGACTTGCTGGGCAGTGAGTTCACGTGCATCACTCGGCGCAATCAAATCCATTTCACGGATGATTTGTGCAGCATTTAAAATGAAATGCCGATGTAATACGTTTTTTTCATGCTGTAATTCAAAATCTTCTTCGGCATCTATTTTATTGATATAGGCTAGGTTTTCTTCT
The DNA here is from genome assembly GCF_013417755.1 of Acinetobacter sp. YH12231. Taxonomy (NCBI): domain Bacteria; kingdom Pseudomonadati; phylum Pseudomonadota; class Gammaproteobacteria; order Moraxellales; family Moraxellaceae; genus Acinetobacter; species Acinetobacter sp. YH12231. Next base: position 122,388 of record NZ_VPDJ01000010.1, on the reverse strand, counting down.
AATTTTTGCGCAACTTGAATACTCATTGTCAATGTTCGAAGTTCTTCGAGCTGTGTTGCCAAATACTGTGCATGCTCACGCATGACATCATATTTTAATACTTTCATCAACATGCCCAAATTCATCGGCACATCAAGTTGATACGACCGTGATGAAGACTCCCAACGAATACCTTTTGGCAATAACACCTGCTGTATCTGCGCTAAATTGGATTGATCAAGATCAGTGCATACTTCAGACACAATACTCCGCCAATGCTGATCCAACACAGGCTCTAGCTGTAAAAGTTTAGCGCTTAGATGAAATGGGACAACCACTGACTGCTTCCTGTATCTTGGTTTTTTAATCAATCTTTTATCGATTTCAGTTTATTTTTATCTAAAATAAATATTTTTGTACACCATCATTCAATACTGTTCTTCCTAAACAATGAATTGAATCATGGCGTGTTTTAGTTTTCTAAGTTTAAGATTTTCTTAAAAAACAGCAAGTGTTAATTGTGAACTGATCAATTTATCGTACCAATATTTTCAGTCTAAGAATCGATTCGATCATTTAACGCTTTTACATTTTTAGCTAACGCACGTTCATTTTGCTTTTGTTTAAACAGATGCAAGATGCCTTCTATCACCAATAACAACACTGCACCCCAAATTGGAATATAGGTCAGCCATTCTTCGGCTTCTACTCGCTCTCCCAATGCGATCGATGCAAATGCTAACAACACAGGTTCTAAATAACTCAACAAACCAAAAATCACAAATGGCAGATAACGACTCGCCAACATATAGCTACCTAAGCCAAGCGCACTCAGAAAACCAAGTCCTAAAACCGCCAAAATCAGATGCGGGAATAACGACATCAGCGCTAAACTATCGCTATGAATAAATCCTAAATAAAATGCTACAGGCAGAATTAAGCAAAGATCCCACCAAAAACCACCCAAATGATCGGTTTTAAAGGTACGACGAAAAAAGAAATAAATTGGATAAGCCACAGCGACATAGACAGTTTCCCACGCGATACTGCCAATACGCCAAATTTCGTGGCCGACCCCTAAAATTGCCAATGCCACGGCAGCCATCTGCCATTTAGACAGCTTTTCTTTATACAGTACACATCCAACCAGAACCATCACTAAGGGCAATAGAAAATACCCTAAAGATACTTCTAGCCCTCGGCCATTAATTGGTCCCCACAAAAACAACCAAAGCTGTGTAGTACATAAAAATGAACTAATGATTAACCAAATGAGAAAGATCGGTTGCTTGACCACACGCCAAAAAATTTCACTAACTTTGTTTAAATCTTTCATCCACCACATAAATAAAGTTAAAAATGGCAAGGTCGCTAACATGCGCCATGCAAATGTTTGCTCGCTATCTAGAGGTTTTAAAAAGATGGTAAAGAAATACAAAATACCAAAAGTGACCGATGCCAATACAGACAATGCAACGCCTTTATACATCTTCCACTCCAGTCCAAAATACACCATAAATTTGATATTTTGCTTGATGAATCAAGCTTTTCATCTGGACATTCTAGCAAATAAAAAACCATGCACAGGCATGGTTTTTTAGCATTTGTTCAAATATTTAGGTTTTAGGTTTCACTGTCTGCTTGGTATGAATAATATCTGATAAATCATAACCAACAGATTGCGCATAATTTAAATATTCCTGAATCACTTCCTGATCTGGATGAGCCGAACGAGAAAGAACCCACATATATTTACGACGTGGCTCACCCACCAAAACTGTTTGATAGTCTTCATCGGCTTTGAGTACCCAATAATCACCACGCCCCACAGGCAACCAACGAATGGCTTCTGGTAAGAAACTAACTTTTAATTTCGAGTTAAACGGTGCATTTTGTACAAATGCCTCGCCTATTGATTGCTTCTTGGTACCATCTTTAGATACACAGCGATTATTTACATTAATGTTGCCATTTTCATTTAGCGTGTAAACCGCAATCACATCACGGTCACAGCTTTTTTGAAAAACCATAGGCTTACGAGCTACTTCATACCACATACCTAAATAACGATCGAGCTCGACTTTTTCCACAGTCTGTAACGGTTTCGCCTGTGCATAGGCCATTGTGGCTGCACCCAAACCAATTAACACTGCTGCACCAAGTGCAATTTTTGCGAGTTTAAAACCAGCTTTCGGAAGATTCGTTGTTGTCATTTTTATGCCTCATTTCGATGCAAAACATTCGATGAAAATTAAGTAATTCTTTCTCTCGTGTTTTTACTCTAGCGGAAAAAATTGCTCTAAAAATCATTTTCTTGTCTGAATTATGTATGTCATTCAGACAATATTCCGCATCTTGTCTAACAAAATTATGAAATCATCTGTGCTTTTAAACGCAAGATTTCATCGCGTAATCGAGCGGCTTGTTCGAACTGTAAATCCTTAGACGCTTTTAGCATTTCTTTTTCCAGCTTGTTCATATGTTTTGCTAAAAGTTTTGGATCAGACATCAAATGACTTTCATCTGCAGTTAATGCCTTAGCCTGATCTGAAATTTTTGCATCGATTTCATCATCTGTCAGCACTTCACCAGTATCAATATCATTGACGTTTTGACGCACTGCACTGCGTGGCGTAATGCCATGCTCAAGATTAAATGCGATCTGTAAATTACGACGACGATCCGTTTCATCAATAGCCTTTTGCATGGAGTCGGTCATACGATCTGCATATAAAATTGCTTTACCGTTTAAGTTACGCGCTGCACGTCCAATGGTTTGAATCAAAGAACGCTCAGAACGTAAGAAACCTTCTTTGTCTGCATCTAAAATGGCTACTAGAGACACTTCAGGCATATCTAAGCCTTCGCGCAGTAAGTTAATCCCAACGATTGCATCGTATACACCTGAACGCAATTCATGAATAATTTTAGTTCGTTCAACAGTGTCAATATCAGAATGTAAATAAGCGACCTTAATACCATATTCTTTCAAATATGAAGTTAAATCTTCTGCCATACGTTTGGTTAATGTCGTAACCAATACACGCTCATTTAAGCTTTTACGATTATTAATTTCTGACAATACATCATCCACTTGCGTTAACACTGGACGAATTTCAATTTCAGGGTCGACCAAACCTGTGGGTCGAACCACTTGCTCAACGACTTGTTCAGACTTTTCCATTTCATAATGTGCAGGCGTTGCACTGACATAAATCGTCGAAGGAATAATCCGCTCCCATTCTTCAAATTTCATTGGGCGGTTATCAAGCGCACTTGGTAAACGAAAACCGTAATTGACCAAATTTTCTTTACGTGAACGGTCACCTTTATACATAGCCCCAATTTGCGGAACGGTAACGTGCGATTCATCAATGATTAATAAAGCATCATCAGGTACATAATCAAACAAAGTCGGAGGTGCTTCACCAGAAGGACGGCCAGACAAGTGGCGTGAATAGTTTTCAATACCGTTGGTATAGCCAAGCTGCTGCATCATCTCTAAATCATAACGTGTACGTTGTTCGATACGCTGTGCTTCGAGTAATTTATCATTTGCACGAAAGAATCCTAGTCGTTCTGCGAGTTCTTCACGAATCGTTCCAATTGCACGCTGTAAATTATCTTTAGGTGTTACATAATGGCTTTTTGGGTAAATCGTAATCCGTGGCACTTTACGCACCATTCTGCCTGTCAATGGATCAAACCATCGAACTGAATCAACTTCATCATCAAATAACTCTATTCGAATGGCATTTTGATCAGATTCAGCAGGAAAAATATCAATAATTTCACCACGAATACGGTATGTGCCCCGTAAAAATTCGAGTTCATTTCGGGTGTATTGCATTTCCACCAAACGACGAATGATGTCATCACGGCTGATACGATCACCTTCCACGATATGCAGAAGCATACTCATATAAGCATTGGGATCACCCAGACCATAAATAGCTGAAACTGACGCTACGATAATTGCATCACGTCGCTCTAATAATGCCCGTGTTGCCGAAAGACGCATTTGGTCAATGTGATCATTAATCGATGAATCTTTTTCAATAAAAGTATCTGAAGATGGCACATAGGCTTCGGGTTGATAATAGTCATAATAACTGACGAAGTATTCCACGGCATTATGCGGAAAGAAGGCTTTAAACTCGCCATAAAGCTGCGCAGCCAAAGTTTTATTATGCGCCATAATAATCGTTGGACGTTGCGTGCGTGCTATCACATTTGCCATGGTATAGGTTTTACCTGAACCTGTTACCCCTAAGAGCAACTGATCATGCATTCCTTTTTCAATCCCCTTCACCAATTTCTCAATCGCTTGAGGCTGATCACCTGCCGGCTGATATTGTGTTACCAGTTCAAAAGGCTGTTCCTGCATCACACTCTTCTTCAACAGTTTTATATGGCTTTATTATGAGGGCAAAGTTGCACAAAACAACGCTAAATTTATGTAAATACCAGAGGCGTGTACGGACTGTAAAATTATAATTCAACATAAACCCATAGATTTTTCTCATGTTTGAAAAATAATTCGCCTGATTTCGCATGTTTTTCTTGAGGAAACTCTTGGCTCTAAAAAAACTCAAGAATAAAGCGTTCATTTATCCCTTATTGATACTTGACCTAGGTAAATTTCACCTGCAACATGGACAAAAGGACGCCACAGATCAAACTTTATGACTTATCAATATCATGACGAAAGTATTGTTAAAAACTTAGCTGAAGATACCATTTTTGTTTTTGGCAGCAATATGGCAGGTCAACATGCTGGCGGTGCAGCGCGTACCGCACTAGAGCATTTTGGCGCAATGAATGGTATTGGTCGTGGATGGGCAGGTCAAAGTTTTGCTATTCCAACCATGAATGAGCATTTACAACAAATGCCGTTGTCGCAAATTCAACACTATGTCGATGATTTTAAAATCTACACCAAGAATCATCCGAAGACTAAATACTTCATTACCTCGATCGGTTGTGGTGTCGCTGGCTATAAAGTTGAAGAAATTGCCCCGATGTTTAAGGGCATTTCCAGCAATGTGATTTTTCCAATTTCTTTCCGTCCATTTGTTGAAAAAGCATTACCCAAACTGACCTCGAAACTTTTACATACGATTTATCGAGATTCGGTTATTTTCGCGCCTTCAACAGATGAGTTGGTCGATGTACTGGCCTTAACGGATAATGAAAAAAGTCTTGCGAAAATTGTCCTGAATACCCAAATGTACCCAACAGACAGTAATGGTCGTGACCGTATTTTTGAAATTGAAGATATTTTGCATGCGCTGAATGGGAAAATATTTGAATTTCAAAGCAACTCTGAAGGCCCGATGATGTTTGGCGGCGTTATTTTAGCCCTACTTGAACTTTATAATATCAATGAAAAAGATTTCATTGATGTTTGGAAAGCTGAACGTGAAATCGCTGCACCAAAGCCTGAAAATAAAGCCCGTAAAGCCAACCGCTAAAGGCTCTTTTCACCACAGTTAAAGCATCCAAAAAGCCAATATTTATATTGGCTTTTTTTCTACGGTTGTTTAATGGTTTTTAGTGACTTAAGTCACATTAAAAATAAAACTTATTTTACATATCACATTATTTTAATATCATTTTTTTCGTCTTATACTACATGCTGTAATTATCATGAAGAATGACGAGCACATAAAATAGACATGCTAGATTCTCCTTTTTTTTGAGCTATCCCCCATTGCCATGTGGCTTGAAGATTACAGTGAAGTCAAAAAACAATTTGATCTCTGGCGTCAGCAAGGTGTGCAGGATCTCTCCACTTTTCTTCAACAAGATGAATCACGTATTCTGCAATGTGCAAGAAAAATAAAAATCTTACAGGTCAACACAAAAACGTTAGAACTGTATCAAGCGCGTAATATTGAACATTTATGTCAAAACCTTGATTTAGTTTTTCAGGCGGAGATGTGTCAAACACATATTAGAGAATTGGTTGCATTATGGAATGGTGAAACACATTTTTCCCATTCTGCCGTGAACTATACCGCTCAGTGGGCAACGTTTAGACATTCAACTCAAAGGCATCGTCCTACCAAATCATGAGCAGGATTTATCAGCTGTTTTAATTACAACTGAAGATATCACGTCTTATACCGAAGCTTGCCGTTTACAAGAACAAAGTCGTCATTTAGCAGAAGCGCGTTTCCATTATTCGCCAACCTCACTTTGGGTAGAAGATTTCAGCCGGATTAAAATAAAATTAGATCAACTTCGCGCTTTAGGTATAGAAGATTTTGTGACATTTTTGGATGTTCACCCCGATTTTGTACAAGAGTGTATCAAGGAAATACTGATCGTTGATGTTAATCAGGCCACCCTTGATTTGTTTGGCGCTCCGAACAAAGAAATATTGCTCAAAAATGTACATAAAGTATTTGCCAAAGAGATGCTTCAAACATTTAAAGAACAGTTGATTGAACTTTGGAATGGTAATTTACATCATCAACGTGAAGCTATAAATTATGCACTTGATGGCAGTATTCGCCACGTCTTACTACAATTTACTGTATTTCCTGATTATCTCGACGACTGGAGCACCGTGCAGGTTGCTCTGACTGATATTACCGCACGTAAAAAGGCTGAAAATTATCTTGAATATTTAGGTAAACATGACGTCCTGACCAAACTCTATAACCGTTCATTTTATATCGCAGAACTCAATCGTCTCGAACGCAATCAATTACGTCCTGTTTCTTGTATTTTTATTGATTTAAATGGACTAAAAGAACTCAATGACAGTATTGGGCACGATGCTGGTGACAGTATCCTCAGACGTCTGGGCAACATTTTAAACCAACTTATTCAGCATACGCCCTATTCTGCTTCGCGCATTGGCGGTGATGAATTTGTCATTCTATTACCGGGTGCAGATGATGCAGCGCTGCAAAACTGCTTACAAAGTTTGAATGAGTTGTTATTGGTCGATAACCAATTTTATTCTAATCAACCGATGAGTATCTCGATTGGCTGTGCCACCAATGGGCTGAATGAGCGGATGGACGATATGCTTAAACGTGCCGATTTGGACATGTATCATCAGAAGAAAAAGTATTATCTCAATAAAGACCGCAGAATTCAGTCTGAAATACGTAATTAACATCAATAATTTGCAATAAAAAAGCCATGGTTTGAACCATGGCTTTTTTATTTAAATCTCTTAACGCTTACCCATCGAACGACGTGTACCGCGTGGTGGCATCCAAGTACGGTCAGCATAACGCTGAGGTTTTGGACGCATATCTTCAAAGATTTCATCCGAAGCATTATCTTCAGCTTTTTTAATCGGAAAAGGCAAATTGACTAAAGCCTTTTTCTTGGGAGGGTTTTGCGTACTCATACGAATAACTCAATTGAATCTGGCGCTATTGTACAAAAAAAATGGTTTTGGTGTAAAAGGCTTTGAGTGATTAGCCTCGATTGGCATATAAAGACCCAATGATTAGCTATGAATTTTTATATCTATAGAGGACAACAGCACAAAAAAGTGCTTTGAATATGGTCGTTTTAAACTATTTTATTGACCCAAACCAACCAAAGTACTGTCATTTATGTCAATAAATATTGAGTATTTACAAATAGATAGAAGCATTTCTAAATTTCAAAAAAGTTCGATTTTTTTACACAAATACCTAATTAAAGCCCTCAAATAATACAAATCATCAAAAATGTTACAGGATTATTACGTTTATTCTTGTTTTCTATAACATTTTTTACGCACTAATTTTGAATAATGAGCACTTAGAAAAATTATTATCAATTTACGGACATGGAGTCCTTTAAAATGAAAAAAAGTGTATTGTGCATTGCTGCTTCTATGGCTGCCCTACCTATGCTCAGTCATGCAGACTCACCATATTTTAGTTTAAAAGATGGCGATGGCTTCAAACGTTTTTCTGTCTCTGTTGGTGCTCTACATGTTATGCCACAAGGTAAAGCACAACCATTCCATGTTGATACATCAGTAAAAAATGGTGAAACAGCCAAAGTTGGTGATATTTCAATTGACGCAGTAAAAGCCAATATGGATCCTGCTATGGATCCAAACATTTCTACTTGGTTTGTCGGTTTGCTCGATAAATTAGGTACGAGTACCTTACCAGCAGGGCTAAGCGGTACTGCTGAAATTAATGGCCTACAAAGTTGGGATAACCAAGGTACTGGCCTTGAAGCCGATGATGTAACCACACTAGGCATCATGACCAACTATTTCTTTACTGATAACATTTCTTTAGAAATGAAAGCCGGTATCCCACCTGAGGTAGACCTAAACGGCAAAGGAAAAATTTATGCGCCATTTGCAGCTATTGCGACACCTGAGTTAGGTATTATCGACCTACCTGAAATCGCAATGAAGAATAGTTTGCTGATTACAGATTTAGAAGCCTACGGCCCAGCGGCATCTGCTCGTGCATGGACCCCCGCTGCAGAAATCCAATATCACTTCGGTAAAACTGGCGTCAATAAATTCCGTCCCTATGTGGGTCTAGGCGTAATGTATGCATACTTTAATGAACTAGAAATTAATCCACGTACAGAAAAAGACCTGATTGCTGCTGGACATATGATTGCCAATATTAAAGAAGGCAATGCTGGTGCCGCACTTGACGGTAAACCAAGTAAAGCTAAGCCAAAAGTTGAGTTAGAAGCTTCTGATGCTTTTGCTCCTGTTGTGACAGCTGGTTTTACTTATGACTTCAACGACAAATGGTTTGCTGTAGGTTCTGTCAGCTATGCACACCTACAGAATGAAACCACCATTACCGTTACAGATGCGACACATGGTGAACTGATCAAATCTAAAGCCGATATTGAAGTAAATCCAATTCTTGCGTATGCAGGTATCGGTATGCGTTTCTAATTAATAACCTAAATATAAAAAGACGGCTACAGCCGTCTTTTTTATTAGGCTACATATGGTCTTTTATTCTGAGATATCTTTTCAATCTCATTTAGACACTTTTGAATTTCTGCTGTGTCAATTTCCTTTATTCATCCATAGTTACCTATAAAAAAAATTTATTGTTTGGTGAATTAAATTTAATCGCAACTCTGCGTTTATTCGAATACCATTGGATTAAATTTAAAGAATGTAGCCTGCTGTATGTCTGATACTCGTTTCTCAAAGCCCCTGATTTACATGCTCATTGGCAGTGCTATTATTTTGGCATTGTCTTTAGGGGTGCGTCATGCATTTGGCCTCTATCTCGTGCCGATGAGTGATGAATTTGGTTGGGGACATAACGTTTTTAGCCTTGCCATTGCCATGCAAAACTTAATTTGGGGTGCTGTACAGCCAATTACTGGGGCTTTTGCAGATAAATATGGCAGTAAGATCGTGGTCGCCGTCGGGGGTGCATTATATGCCCTAGGGCTATTACTCATGGCCATCAGCTCTACCGGTTTACTTCTTAATTTAAGCGCAGGTTTAATCCTGGGTTTGGCTCTCTCAGCCACATCATTTCCAGTATTACTTTCTGCCGTAGGACGTGCAGCGCATCCAGACAAACGTAGTTTAGCCATGGGTATTGCCAGTGCAGCAGGTTCTTTTGGTCAGTTCATTATGCTGCCCTCTACATTACTGCTATTGCAAAAATTGGGTTGGTCTTCGGCTTTGGTGGTCAGCGCCATTTTAATTGCGCTTATTATTCCTTTAGCTTGGATGCTAAAAGCACCAATGTATGTTGCACCAAATGCAACTAATACGCATGAAGCCTCTCTGACTTTTAAACAAATTTTGCAATTGGCTTGGGAGCATAAACCCTTTTGGTTTCTAGCACTCGGTTTCTTTGTCTGTGGCTTCCAAGTGGTGTTTATTGGCATCCATCTTCCGGGATATTTAATCGATCATGGCTTTAATGCCACTACGGGCACTATTTTCCTCGCGCTCGTTGGACTATTTAATATTGTCGGCACCTACACAGCTGGTTGGCTCGGTGGCAAATATTCCAAACCAAAGCTGTTGATGGGACTGTATGGTTTACGTGGCATTGCCATTATTTCCTTTCTTTTGCTGCCTTTAAGCACATGGACAATCTATGCATTTGGCGTCATTATGGGACTATTATGGCTTTCTACCGTACCACTCACCAACGGTATTGTGGCCAATATGTTTGGCGTTAAATATCTCAGTATGCTCAGCGGTATCGTGTTCTTTACACACCAAGTCGGTTCATTTTTTGGTGGCTGGTTGGGTGGTGTGAACCACGATATGACCGGTAACTATGATGCCATTTGGATTTTTTCGATTGTCCTGAGTATTTTTGGGGTATTGGTACATTTCATGGTTAATGAGGAAAGTGTCATTCATGACTAATTCAACATTATGGTTCCGACTCAGTATTGCTATCAGTATTCTGGCCTTGTTGGCTTTATCCATCGGCTTATGGAGCCAAACGCCTGAATTATTCGAATACTTTAACCAAGCGTTTTGTGCACATTAAAGACGCATAGAAACCTTAATTCCAATTCAAACTGCTGTTTTATCAACACTACAACAGCAGTTTTTTAGCTATTTACTACACGATTCAATAAAAGCTGCATTTTCAGCATATTAGTATTAATAATACGTTTTTTCATAAACTTAGCTTATTTTTTAATTTTCCATCCTGTGCTTTCTTCCATAGATTAAGTCTCAATAAAGAACAATTTGAGAACTTATGAAATGACTGCATTAACTCAACTTTCGCAAGCCATCCATGATGCTCCACGTTGGCATCAAGCAGAACAATTTCAAGATGGCAATGAAATTCGTATTGAAGCGCAACATGACCAAGCTTTGGGGGCTGTGGTTTATGGTTTAGATGCGCGTAAAGCACAGTCTGGGGAAACCATCTACCGTTTAAAACAAGCACTGGCAGAACACTTGATTTTAATTTTTAAACATCAAAGTCTAGATGATTTACAGTATCTCGCGTTTGCAAGCTACTTCGGTTCAATTTTCCGTCCTGGTGCAGATATTCCTGTGCTAGCGTCACAAGATGATACCGGTACACCACCAGACGTGGTACCCGTTTCAAATGCAGTCGGCAAAGGTGACTATACTGGACATGGTGAATTGGCTGCGCATGCAGATCATCAGTGGACTCCGCTGCCATCTTTTGGCTCATTACTCTATGCCATTGAACTACCGCAAGACGGTGGACAAACCTCATGGTATAACACCATTAAAGCCTATGAAGCTTTAGATGAAGCGACACAAAAACATTTAGACGAACTTCAACTCATTACCTATAACCCATTTGTCCGTGCCAAAAATAATAAAGGCACAACGGGATATGGCGCTACACCTCTTTACCGTTTCAAAGACCAACCGATTGTTGGACATGCCTATCCACATCCGCTTGTACGTACCCATCCAGAAAGTGGCCGTAAAGGTCTGTGGTTAAATGAACGATCTGAAGTGGAATTGGTTCACTACGATGATCAGTCAGGCAGTGAATTGATTGCATCCTTACGTGAACATTTATTGAAACCTGAGTTTCGATATGAACATCAATGGGAAGAAGGTGACATTGTATTTTGGGATAACCAAGCCACTTTACACTCACGCCGCCCTTTCCCTTCAGACCAACGCCGCTTATTAAAGCGAATTAGCCTAGCAGGAGGACGACCATACTAATGTTGAACTTCATGCCAACAATAAAAAATAAATAACCCAGTAAAATCCGTGTTTAAGCAATAACTCCAAATAATTAAAATTTTAAAACAATAAGAACACTGCTCAAATTACGGATGATCTATATCTAATGCCTTAAAACCTGAAATTAAATGATCTAACATCGCACGCACACCCGGCAGCATGCCTTGTCGTGTCGCGTATGCAACATGAATTGCCCCTTGCGGCAATTGCCATTCAGGAAACAGTTCAATTAACTCACCACTTTTTAAAGCATCACGTACAAACACTTTGGGCAAAGAAGCGATTCCCACGCCAGAAAGAGCAGCAGAAATCATCGCACTAAAACTGTCAGTTCTTAAGCGTGGATGAAATTCAATTTGTTGAGTTTCACTTTTTTCACGATGTCGGAAATCCCAAAAATGTTTAGGCCGATCAAAACCAATACACGGAAAATTTTGAATCTCAGCCAATTGCTGTGGTATTTCACGCTCGAAGAAAAGTTGTGGCGATGCCACCAAAACATGATCCCAAGCATCTAAATCTCGAACGATCAAATCACTATCCATTAAAGGCATATTACGAACACGAATTGCTAAATCTACGCCTTCCTCAATGACATCAACCCGATGATTGGTCGCCATGAGATGCACACTGACCTCAGGATATTGCTGCATAAAATCGGTGACCATTTTTGCAACAGGCATTTCCACCAAAGCCACAGGACAAGAGATTTTAATTTGGCCACAGAGTTGATCGTTCAACGTACTGAGCACAAAGTTTTCCGTTTCGCTGACTTCCTCTAAAATTTTTAAGCAGTGTAAATAGAACTGTTGTCCTATTTCAGTCACAGTAAATTTTCGCGTATTACGTTGAATCAGACGTACACCCAAACGGGTCTCTAATTCTGTAATACGGCGTGATAGTTTAGACTTTGTAATACCCAATGCTTCACTGGCTTTGGTATAACCTTGGTATTTCACCACTTGCACGAAGTAGTAATAGTCATTTAAATTTTGCATGATTGTTTCATTTTTAGAATAATCTGTTGAGTTTTTCGCCCTGTCATTCCCTCACTATACCTCAATAATAGATCACAGAAGCATTAAATTGAGGGCTGAATTATGAATTCAATCAAACGTGTTTATCATAGTGATCGTAGGACTTGGGTGGGCGATGGCTTCCCAACAAACTCTATGCTCCCTATGCAAGAAATGGGCAATCAAACCAGTCCATTCCTCGTTATGGGCTATACCGGCCAATATCATTTCTCTCCAAGTCACCATCAACGTGGTGTTGGATCACATCCACACCGTGGCTTTGAAACAGTGACCATTGTTTATGAAGGTGAATTGGAGCATTTTGACTCTAAAGGAAATCACGGCAGCATTGCCAAAGACGAAGTGCAATGGATGACTGCGGGTCGAGGCATTATGCATGAAGAACACCATTCTAAAGATTTTGCCAAAACTGGCGGAAATTTAGACATGGTACAACTTTGGGTCAATTTACCTAGTCATGCCAAAATGACTGAACCTCGCTATCAAGAACTGACAACAGCCAATATTGCTGAAGTAAAGCTTGCACAAAATGCAGGCGTGGTACGCGTCATTGCTGGCCAATTTGAAGATACATTGGGCGCCGCTGAAACCTTTAGCCCGATGAATGTATTGGATGTGCGCTTGAATGCAAATGCTGAACAGGAATTTTCATTCAACCCACAGTGGAATAACATGATTTTTGTATTAAGTGGGGCGATCGAAATTGAAGGTCAACGCTTTGATGCGAAACAGACTTTATATGTGAGTGACCAAGTATCGTCCTTGAAACTTAAATCTTTTGAAGCAACCAAACTGCTTATTTTAAGTGGCGAAGCTTTAAATGAACCGATTGCGGCACATGGACCATTCGTCATGAATACTGAAGATGAAATACGTCAGGCATTTTATGATTTTCAACATGGTCATTTTGCTTAAATATTTCCACGATAAAGTCCCAATAAAAAAAACCGCCTTCTGGCGGTTTTTTTATATCTATGTTGGTATGAATTACGCATCACGCTTTCAACAGATTATTGCGTGACTTTTTGATAAAACGCATCTATTGCATTGACCATTTGCTTAAGTCCCGGCTGTTCCAAAGGATAATGTCCTGCATTTTTCAACAGCACGACATCGACTGGAACTTGGTGAATCCGTGCTAAAAATGGCTGACTTAAAGCCAAAGGCGTCCAGCGGTCTTGTTCAGGCTGCGTTAGTAAAATTGGGCAGACATCAAACTGCTCCGGTGGCGTGTCATTTTTATAATATAAATACGAATCTAGAAATTTAACCGATACACTATTCCCAGCTGACGTTTTATCTTTTAAAAAGACCTGCAATGCTGCGTCATTATTCACCAAGCGATGCATTTTACTTACCCACCGCATCGGCATTGGCAATGCTGAAAATGGTGTATGTGCTGTCACATGAGCCAGTGGGCTGCCCACGCGGCTCATAAATTTATTCAAAGAGACTTGATCACGCACGGTTTTATTTGAAGTATCTAGAAAGGTCATACCGACGATACCTTTCACCTGTTTATTTTTTGCCGCCACGTGATAGGTCAACATACCACCAGCACTGAGCCCATACAAAACGATAGGACGATGATCTTTTTGTAGCTCAGCTTCAATGAGGTCATTGCCTGCTTGAACCCAATCATCATAACGAATTTTTGAGCCCTTTTTGACTTGGGTGAGGCCATAACCGGGCATATCAATAGCGATAGTTTCATAGCCACGTTGTGCCAAAGGATGACCCAAAATCATCGACATTTGTCGACCATTTGTTCCCACACCATGAAACAGAATCACCTTCACTTTTGCCTGTGGATTCCGATAAGTATCTAAGTGAACAGTATGACCCTGCCAACTCCACCACTCTTCTTTGGGTCGCTGCGTTTCTGTTAAATGGTATTCTTTGGGTAGATAGTGCTGAATGCCCTGCCAACTGTTTTGATCTGTATAACTTGCTAATGCTTGTGAAGCAAGTAGCTGATCATCTGCAAATGCCATGATTGAAAGTAACGATGCAATGCCACTCATCAACCACTTTAATAAAGCGCTCAAAATTTCTGCTAATGTGTCTGATTTTGGAGTAGTCATTTTTAGACAAATTTTTTATGTGTATGTGCTGATGCTAATCAGCGGCGAAAACTGATGCCATGTGCATGTGGGACAGCACTATGTCACTTCGTCCAATTATCTTTTTCCCTGCTAAGCACTTCAAAATAATTTTGAAGCAGGACTTACATGCTCCTGCAATAATCGGCCTTTAATATCTTTCAACATTCAAGTTTTTTATCCTTTAGAAATTCATAACCGTCCTTTCGTTTTTTAATATTGGGAACCCATGAGCCAGTCCACACCACAAAATAATCTCGTCATCTTTCTCACCTTTTTAAGATTAGGCTGTATTGCATTTGGTGGACCTGCTGCGCATTTAGTGTTGTTTTTTCAATACTTTGTGAAACAAGAAAAATGGATAACGGAACATGAATATGCGCATTTGCTTGCCTTGGCTCAAGTCCTTCCAGGCCCAACCAGTAGCCAGCTCGGCATGGCGATTGGATTTCAACTCAACCGCTATCAAGGTGCTTGTTTGGCGTGGTTAGGCTTTACTTTACCTTCAGCCCTGCTGATGTGTGCCGCGGCCACTTTAAGTATAAAACTCAGTAATCAACTCTCAACTTTATTCTTTCATGTTATTCAGTTAATTGTACTAGCTGTTGTTGCATGGGCATTTTGGCAAATGATGCGAAGCTTCTGTAAAACAAAATTTCAGTATCTAGTCATGCTTTTAGCTGCATTTTTTATTTATTTCTTTCAATTTTCTCTAAATCAAGTTTTGGTGATTTTAACTGCTGCAATTATCGGTTTAGTTTTATCGTCAAATCAATTACACAGCCAAAAGCCAAATATCGCCGAAACAGTTCCACCCAAACATGACAATTTTAGCCAGAATGCACATGAAAATACTCGCACCTCTTGGCTATGGCTTCTCGCCTTTATCAGCCCTTTTTTCGTTCTGCCATTCTTCGATATACAACATAGCAATATATTGGCTTTCAGCTTAGAAAGCTTCTACCGCACAGCGTCCCTCGTCTTTGGTGGTGGACATATTATTTTGCCATTTTTACATCAGGACTTTGTCTCTACAGGACTGATCAGTAATGAAAATTTTGACTTAGGCTATGCCCTTGCACAACTCATGCCGGGGCCTTTGTTTAGTTTCGCCGCCTATCTCGGCACACTTTTCCCCATGACTGATGTGCTACTCTTAAATGCTGTACTCGCGACTGTGGCGATATTTTTACCATCATTTTTATTATTGTTTGGCTTATTACCGTTTTGGAATAAGTTGATGAAATACCCGATGCTTTTCGGCACCTTAAAAATAATCAATGCTGCTGTCGTCGGTCTATTACTGTGTCTACTATTTCAAATGAGCCAGAAATACATCATTCAATGGACGGACTTTATATTTGTTGCCGTCGTTATTGCTTTACTTCGCAGCAAGCTGCCAGTCTGGTTTAGCTTAATAAGCAGTTTTATCGGCTATTATGCTTTTTTAACTTTTCTACCTTTTTAAACTTAAGCAAAAAAACTATAGCGAAAGGAATAATCTAATCCTCATCGATTAAGCTTGCGCCCTTGACCACAGTTTTCCCCTCGACCTGATCCAGTTGATAATGCTGCACATCACTATACTGTTTGATCATTTCAACCAGCTCATTGGAATGTGTGGTCAACCAAAGCTGCGTATAGCGACTTGCTTCGGCAATCAGCATCGCCAAGGCAGGTAATAAATCGGGATGTAAGCTATTTTCAGGCTCATTCAGTGCCATGAAATTTGGGGGTCTAGGACTCAGTAAAGCTACGGCTAAACACAAAAACCGTAACGTCCCATCTGAAAATTCTGCACTTTCTAAAGGTCTTAAGATCCCTTGCTTTTGCATCATCATTTGAAAGCGCCCACCCATTTCCTGCACATAAAATTGGGTCTGCGGAAAGGCTTTTTCTAGTACTTCAAACAAGGTTTCACTGTTACCACGCTCACGCAAGGTTTCAAAAGCCGCAGCTAAATTTGTACCATCATGCGCTAAAACTGGCGAACGAATGCCTACCTGTGGGACACGGATCGGTGAATTTCCACTGACAGAAAACTCATGATAAAAGCGCCAGTTTTTCATGGTCTCACGCACTTGTGAAACTTCGGGATATAAGTGTGGATCGGACAATTGTCCAAATACCGACTCTTCTGGTGTTAAAGACATCGGATAAGCAATCCGTTCTTCATCAACATTTTTAAGAAATGCCGCTTGGTTGGTTCTCTCTAACAACTCGCTCATTTTTCGACGTTGATAGCCGCTTAACCAAATTCCTTCTACTTTGACCAAAGGATCGAGTGCAAACAAGGTGATGAGCGGTTCAGGAAAACCTATTTCAAGTTGATATTCATAATGCTCCATCTCCACTGCAAGCTTCATGCGCTTAGGGTCTTTCGATCGATCACCCGCACGGTGACCACCTGCCCACATGATTTTTTGAATCCCGCCCTCATTTGCAATAGCTTGGGATAATTGGCCATTTGCAGCTTCATGCAGGAGACGTACAGCTTTATATAGATTGGATTTACCACAACCATTCGGACCACTGACGATATTCAGACGCGATAAGGTCAGATTCATATGATGAATAGATCGAAAACCTTGAATGGTCACTGAACGGATCGTCATAAGCTACCTAAAATGAGTTGGAAATGCTGATGATTATAAGTGGATTGAATGTATATTTTGCATACACTTTATTCTTACCATAAAAAACCCGCAAGCCGAAACTTACGGGTCTTTCATTGTACATTCTAAGTTCAATTTAGCCTTAGAATAAACGGTTCATACCATTCAATGTTGCCACACGGTACGCTTCCGCCATAGTCGGATAGTTAAATGTGGTTTCTACGAAATATTTAATCGTATTGTTCGGGCTGTTCATCACGGCCTGACCAATGTGAATAATTTCCGCAGCATTATTACCGAAGCAATGAACGCCTAAAATTTCTAAAGTATCACGATGGAACAAGATTTTAAGCTCGCCCACGGTATCACCGGTAATTTGTGCACGTGCCAAATGACGGAAAGATGCCTGACCCACTTCATACGGAATTTTTTCTTCAGTTAACTGTTGTTCAGTTTTACCAATCGAAGAAATTTCAGGAATTGTATAAATACCTGTAGGAATATCCGTTACAGGTGCAATTCCTTCTTCACCGCTCATGTTAGAACCGGCACAGCGACCTTGGTCATATGCAGCAGATGCAAGTGAAGGCCAACCGATTACATCACCCGCAGCAAAGATATTCTCTACTTCAGTTTGATATTGATCATTCACGGTTAATTGACCACGGCTGTTTGGTTTGATGCCTACATTTTCTAGGCCTAAACCATCTGTATTACCAGAACGGCCGTTACACCACAAAATCGCGTCGGCTTTAATTTTCTTACCACTTTGCAAGTGCAGAACCACATGATCATCATGTGTTTCAAGATGATCAATCTGTTCGTTGTGGCGAATCAATACACCCTGCTCACGTAAACGATATGACAATGCATCTGAAATTTCATCGTCTAAGTAGCTGAGTAATTTGTGTTGTGTATTGATCAAGTCAACTTTGTGGTCTAGACCAATAAAGATAGACGCATATTCACAACCAATCACACCTGCACCATAAATGATGATTTTTTGGATTGAATAATCCAGATCCAAAATTTTGTCTGAATCAAATACGCGAGGATGATTAAAGTCTAAAGCAGCTGGACGGTAAGGACGTGAACCTGTAGCAATCACTAATTGCTGGAATACTAAAGTTTCCGTCATACCTTCATTGCTAAAAATCAAAACAGTGTTTTGATCTTGGATATACGCACGGCCGTGGAAAATATCAATTTTATTACGGTCATAAAAACGTGAATGAGTTTCAACTTGTTGTTGAATCACTTTATGCGCATTACGTAACACCTGTTTCATCGTGAACTGTTTCCATTCACCGACTTTTTGGAACATAGGGTCACGTTGGTAACGTAAAATGCTTGAAACGGTCTGACGCAATGCTTTACTTGGAATTGTTCCTACATGGGTACAGTTACCACCAAGCTGTTCACGCATATCTACAATTGCAACTCGCTTACCTGATTTAGCAAGTTTCATTGCAGCGCCTTCACCCGCAGGGCCAGAACCCAGAACTACCGCATCGTATTTCACGAAAGTTCCACTAACGACCTCTTTCTTACGTGGCATTCAACGCTCCTTTACAAATATTCTTTAATCTAGGCTGTATTATGACGTATATCCTAACTTTTTTGGATATTTAGCTCACATATATTATGTGATAACCACATTTATTATATGAATATCGTTTTCCCCCTATTTAAGCTCAAGTCCGCTATAATGATTGAGCTAATTTTTTGAATATCTCCTCGTCAAAAACAGTGGAAAAGTTGAATATGTCTGAGAACCGTAAACCTGTACAGGGTGTAAAACTTCGTGGCGCAGAAAAAGTCGCTCGCATACCTGTGAAGGTCGTGCCAACGGTTGAAACGCCTCGTAAGCCTGACTGGATTCGGGTCAAAATGGCTGCCCCTGATGAAGTTCAACGTATTAAAACAACTTTGCGCGCACAAAAATTACATACCGTGTGTGAAGAAGCGGCTTGCCCGAACTTACCTGAATGTTTCGGTGGCGGTACTGCAACCTTTATGATTATGGGCGATATCTGTACTCGTCGTTGCCCATTCTGCGACGTTGCGCATGGTCGTCCCAATGCTCTTGACCCAGATGAACCACGTCACATGGCAGAAACCATTGCCAATCTTGGTTTGAAATATGCCGTAATTACGTCGGTCGACCGTGATGACCTAGTTGATGGCGGCGCACAGCACTTTGTTGACTGTATTAAAGAAGCTCGTGACTTGAGTCCAAAAACACTTTTGGAAATTCTAGTTCCTGACTTCCGTGGTCGTATGGATGTTGCCCTTCGTATTATGACGGAGTGTCCACCTGATGTGTTTAACCACAACATTGAAACCGTGCCACGTTTGTATAAAGCAATGCGTCCGGGCTCTGACTACCAACACTCTCTAAACTTATTAAAAATGTTTAAAGAATACTGCCCAGATGTTCCAACCAAATGTGGTTTGATGGTCGGTATTGGTGAAACTGAAGAAGAAGTGATCGCGTTATTAGACGACTTAAAAGCACACGATGTTGACTATGTCACCATTGGTCAGTACTTACAGCCCTCTAAAGAACATGCACCGATCGATCGTTTCGTTACACCTGAAGAGTTTGATCGTTACACAGCACATGGTCAAAAGCTTGGTTTCAAAAACATTTGGGCTGCACCAATGGTCCGGTCAAGCTACTTTGCTGACCGTCAATACTATGGTGAGCCAGTACCTGCGGTACGTCGTAAAACTGATCCTGCAAAGAAAATTGCAGTGCAAACGATTGAAGCCTAATCACGCAAAGATTTAAAACATCTCAAATTAAAGCCCTCATTGATTGAGGGCTTTTTTTGTGGCTTTCACACACTCAGCCGAATTCGTTTCCCAATATAAGATCTTTCGAAAATAGTGCGTTCCTTAAACGTTATCCAATATATCGAATCATCAAAGTTTACGTAATGTGACATTTCTTTGCCCGATAGGGATTGTGTTGTGATTATTTATTAATCAATCTATTGATAACACTTTATTTGCGCTTTCATGATATTCGCGCAATTGTCCAATCATACTCACCAGCCGAGTGATGCCATTTTGACAGTCTCATGCACTTTAAAATCAGAAAGACAAAAGATGAGATCATTTTTAAACGCATGTAGGCTGTTTTAAACGCATAACGCTCTGGCCCTTGTCACTGGAGCCATAACAAATGCTATTTATACTCAGTGCCGTACTCTTTATTTTTGCTCTTTGGGCCGTTTTTTTCTTTGAACTTTCACGAGCTGTAGGCGCGATAACACTGATATTCGTTTCAATTGCACTCGCCTTTTTAAGCCCATGGTCATTAATACTTGGCATCCCGCTTATTGCTTTAAGTTTAATTGTGTTGATTGATCCACTGAGGCTCAATCTACTCACCAAACCTGCCTATAAAACCTTAGCAAATGCGATGCCGAGTATGAGTACTACGGAACGTGAAGCGTTGGATGCAGGAACAAGTTGGTGGGAAAAAGAGCTATTTATGGGTGCGCCTGATTGGAAAAAATTTGAGGCTTATCCCTATCCACAGCTTAGTGCAGAAGAACAATCCTTCATTGATAATGAAGTCGAGCAACTTTGTGCCATGCTCAACGAATGGGATATTCACCATAAACATAAAGACCTCCCACCAGAAGCTTGGCAATTCATTAAGGATAATGGTTTCTTAGGACTGGTGATTCCAAAATCGTATGGAGGACGTAAATTTAGTTCATTTGCACAAAGCCGTGTCATGAGCAAGATTGCATCCCGCTCACTGACTGCCGCAGTCAGTTGTATGGTGCCCAACTCGCTTGGACCCGGGGAATTGCTACTACACTATGGTACTGAAGCACAAAAAGATAGATATCTCCCAGGCCTTGCAAAAGGTGAAGAAATTCCATGTTTTGGACTCACCAGTCCTGAAGCCGGTTCGGATGCAGGCGCTATTCCAGATACAGGTGTCGTCTGTTATGGCACCTTTGAGGGACAACAAGTGCTCGGCTTAAATATGAACTTCTCCAAACGCTGGATTACTCTTGCACCAATTGCCACCGTCATTGGTCTTGCATTTAAGTTATACGATCCAGATGGCTTATTGGGAGATAAAAATAAAACGGAATATGGTATCACCTGCGCGCTGCTACCGGCGAGTCATGACGGTGTCATTACAGGCCCTCGTCATAATCCAGGCTCACCATTTATGAATGGGACAGTTGAAGGTAAAGATGTCTTTATTCCCTTAGACTGGATCATTGGTGGGATTGAAAATGCAGGCAAAGGCTGGCGTATGCTGATGGAATGCTTAGCGGTTGGTCGTGGTATTTCACTCCCTGCATTGTCAACGGCAGCCGGTGAAATGGCATATCTAAATGTCGGTGCATTTGCCAAAGTTCGTCAGCAGTTTAAAATTTCCGTGGGTAATTTTGAAGGTGTACAAGAAGCTTCGAGTGATATCGCATCAGATGCTTATATGCTTGAAGCATTCCGCTATTTGGTGACTTGTGGTTTAAACCAAGGCGGCAAACCTGCTGTAATGACTGCAATGGCCAAATACTATGCCACTGAAACCATGCGGAAAGTGGTGAATCATGGCATGGACATCGTCGGTGGACGTGCCGTGCAAATGGGACCTCGTAATTTTTTAGCTTTGAATTATCAAGCCATTCCTGTGTCAATTACCGTCGAAGGCGCCAATATTCTAAGTCGCTCTCTAATGATTTTTGGACAAGGCTCAATGCGGTGCCATCCATATTTATTTGAAGAGCTACAATTAATTCAAGCCAAAGATAAGGACACTGCACTCAATACATTCAACGAAATGCTCTTTAAGCACTTGGGCTATACTTTTAACCGAACTGCACGTGCCTTTGCTTATGCGTTCACTGGTGGCCCATCAGACTCACCTGCTTCAGCAGATGAATTTAGTCGCCCCTACTATAAAAAAATTAACCGCTTTAGTGCCGATTTCGCGCTGACTGCAGATATGTGTCTTGGCCTATTAGCCGGCGATATTAAACGTAAAGAAATGCTCTCTGGACGACTTGCAGACATTCACTCTTATTTATTTATCGCGACAGCTATTCTTAAATATTATGAACAAGGTCAAAGAAGTGAAGCTGAACAATTACATGCGCAACTTGCATTAGATAAAGCTTTGTACAATGTTGAAGAAGCTTTCCATGGCTTATTTGATAACTTCCCAATGCGACTAGCAGCAAGCGTAGTAAAAATCATCTGCTTTCCGTTTGGACGAGTTGTTGCTAAACCGACAGACCGTTTAAAACGTGAAGTTGCCACTCAAATGATGCTAGACAATACTTTCCGCCAAGAACTGAAAAAGCACGTGTATTACAGCACTGCAGCAGATGAAGTTTCTGGTCGTATGGAAAATGCCTTTTTACAATTGTTGAAAATTGAACCGCTGTGGAACCAATTTAAAAAAGCTGAATCTAAAGGCCAATTCAAAGGTTTAACTTTTGAAGCACATATAGAAGATGCGATTGCACAAAAAGTCATTACAGCCTCTGAAGCTGAACAGCTCAGCACTTACAACATTCAACGCTATGACAGTATGCTCACAGATGTATTTGACATGCAGCTCATCCACGAACTTGAGCTATCCAATCCACATTTAACCATTTCACCAGAAGTGAAAAAGCAACAACACACTGATGATGAACCAGAAGCCTTCCTGCGTTATTAATCAACTTCTTCATCGATTTTGAGCTTTATTTTTCTCAAAATAAAAGCCATTCCACTGTTAAACAATGGGATGGCTTTTTTATACGACCATCAGCCAATGGTATCGCAGAGTCAAAGGTATAGGCTGTACTGCAAAATTACATCACAGAGGGTTTGCTACATGTCACAACAAGATTATGAAAATGGCTTAAAAGTTCGTACTGAAGTTATGGGTGAAAGTTTCGTTAAACGTGCTCAAGACAATACCGTGCCATTTACTCAACCTTTGCAAGATTGGATTAATTAATTTTAAAAACAATGTAAAATCAACATTATAAAACCGTATATCGATTTTAAGGCGTAAATTTGGAGTAAATAAAGGCCCATCAAAGAGCCTTCACACATATCCCCACATTCACATTCGTTGTGATTGAGTGAGCTGTGCAACCTGATAGCAGGATGCACGGTAATATAACTTTAATTACGCTTTTCATAGTCGATCAGCACTTCAGCCACAGCTTTTGCAGCCAGCCAGTAGTGCGCATTGAATCTGGAAAGTTCATCTTCATTTGAAATAAAGCCAAGCTCAACAATTAAACCGCCAGCATTCACGTATGCCAGTCGACCACGCGCAGATTTAGATTGATCAATCCAACCATTATCTCCACGTAAGCGACTGCCTAATGCATCTGCTACAGCTTTGGATAACTTTTGAGCCAAGACCTTATCTTTTGGCAATGCAATCGTTTCAATGCCATTCGCCTGTTTTGAAGTTGCTGCATTCATGTGAAATTCGACTGCTACACTTGAGCCTTTAATTAATTTTACCGCAGCAGACAGTTGGTCATTCTTGGTGCCAGTACCATCGGTTTTGACCTGCAATCCAGCTTCACGCAAATAATGAGTCACTGCGTTGCGGAAGTTGACGACCAACTCAGCTTCTTTATATTTGCCGTTGACTGCACCCGGATCAGAGTTGCTATGCCCTGCTGTCACAGCCACAAAACCCAAAGGCTGATGCAAATTTGGCTGTGCAATTTTACGGCCTAACCAACTTAGTGCTGGCAATACTGTGCCAATAATGAAAGGCGCATATTGTTCAGGGATAAAATTAAAGTCTAACGCCCATTGAATAACTAAAACTGCAAGCATTAAAAAAGCCCCCAGTAGCGGGAGCTTTACAGATAAGTACTGAAGCGCACTTTCTTGGATTAATTTCATTTTTCCTCTCTCATATTTCGCTCATAAAGTTTGTTTCGGATTTCTTCAACCGTTCTTAACAGTTGATCAGATTGTTTTTCAAGAACCTGAATGCTTTGAGCGTTGGTCGTGGCTTGAGTATTTACTGTGTCTGTCTTGCTCGTCTGAGTATTCCAAGCAACGACGAATAGACCCGCTAAGAAAATGCCACCAAAGCGCACAAGGTTGGTAATACTGTCAATCTTGGTTTTACTTTCATGTAGCACTCTGATCTGTGAGTCCACCTCCTTAAATCTTGGCTCAACTTCATTTCTGAGCTGCTTAATCTCACTTTTGAAGTTTGACTTTGCTTGGTCTAAATCTTCTTGCAGATTGTCACGAGTTTGTGTTAAGTCATTGCGAGTCTGTTGATGCTCTTTGTTGAGTTGCTCTAACTGCATATTCATACGGTCAAGCTTCTGTGGCATTTCAGCAAGCTTATCCATATTTTTTGATATGTCGTTAATCTTGTCTGAGATGGCAAGAAGCTGCCCTGCTGTTGCTACTGGTGGATCAGTTGTGTAGTCATTTGGCATTGCGCCACCTAATTTTTGGCAATAAAAAAGCACCCGGTTGGGTGCATAAAAATATTAAAGTTCTAAATTGCTTGAATTCTTGCTGCAAAAACAGACCATTTCGCTGCAGCTTGATATGCAGCTACAGACCCAGCAGGTACTTTAATAATGCATGAAGCATCCAGTCCTTCAAAAGTAGTGCTTTGTATTTCTGGTGGTGTTGTAGCTCTACATATTAGAGTATGGCAAGCAGTCAAACCATAAAACGCGCTAGGCCCACATGTTAGTAGTGTTTCCGGGAGATCCAAGACAAGTAATTCCTCCCATCCAGAAAAACCAAGCTGATTAACAGTTTTAAGTGAGCTGGGAAGTTTTAGTGTTGTTGCTTTTGACCATCCTAGAAATGATCTAACTCCGATCGACTCAATAGAGTCTGGTAATATTAAAAATAATGACTCTATCCAATTTCTGAATGCATTTGATGATACAGATGATATGCCCCCAATTAATTCCAAACCTTTGGCTTTACTAAACATATTAGTATTACCAAAAGAAGTTGTTGCATCAAAGCTTGAATCTTGGATTATTCCGCTCAGTCCGCTTATTGTGATTTCACCAATGTTTAGCGGGAAATTATTGATATTACCACTGAACTGAATAACACCACCGCCAGTTGTATCGCTTGGAGCAAAAAGCTCAATTGTTTTTATTGCGGCATCTTTTTCTGCTGTGACAGTAACCTTTTGACCACCCGTGTAATTAGATAAAAAAGGGACTGTAAAGTCCCCGTTTGCATCCGCAATTCCTGTATAAATAGCCATTCTTACTCCTGAATCTCAATTGTAATTGTTGAGCCCGCAGGGGCTTTACCACTGATGCTTGTGCCGTCAAATTTCATATTTGCACTTAATGATTCATCTACAACAACATTGATATTTGCGGTTGGAACAGTATTCCCAACAACGCTAGATCCATTTGTTGTTGCAGTTAAAATTAAACTTGCAGCTTCAATAAAGAATGAGTGCTCAAATTTTTGATATGACTCATAACCATCCCGCACAGACCAAAGTTTTAATGTATGCGGTTTATTTGGTTTTAATACAGATGCAAGAACTGTCACAGTATTTGCAGCAATATTTGACTGAGAATCTAAAACCACATTTTCAGAAATCAACTCATAAGCATATGTGACACCACTTTCTACAGTTACATCGCCATCGTACCAACCGAGAATCCCGCCACCCGTTTGCTGCACTCGGTTTCGATGTACCCATACCAAAACAATGTCATTTGTTACCAGTAGAGTTTCCGGCCAATAAGAGCCATTAATTTTGACATTGGCTGGTGGGTAAGGTCTGAATGCACGTGCATTCATTTCAATAGCAATTGAGCCATTATTTTCAAGCATGCCAGACGGAGTGGTTGTGAGAGCCGACACAAGAACTTCCTCACCAGCAACATATTCGGTCGAATCAAAAGCAACATCATTTCCACAGAAATAAAGTTTTGTGCCTACTCCCCATTCTTGCGGTAATGAATCAAGCGCACCACGTTTCACACTCACAACACCGGTATATGCATCAACACTTTGAAAGACCATCCACTCACCCGGTGTTCCAATCCAGTCACTACCACATTTAACCAAAGTACCAACTTGCAAGCCTGCGATTGCTAGACTATCTTTAACTGTGAAGCTTGTTGATGTTTTTGAAATGATCTGATCGAGTTCAGCGACAGGCTCGTAGTTAATTGTCGCAGCACGAAGCCATTCCCCCCCCTCAGCGCCATCATGCGTCATCATTACTGCGTAAAGAGAATTTGACTGCGGTTTTTCTGCTACCACACCAACTAAGCCAAAGTTATTTTCATAACCAAATTCTTCATCAACTTGACGCTGACCAAGTGCCATTACTGCCAAGTAATAAGGCATTTCAAAGGGCTCGTACTGACAAGCCAAAGGTGGTTTAACACCAACATCAATAGGCTCATCAATCACGATATTTGAAGATAAAGTGCCTGAATACGGCACAACCTCAACAAAATCAATCGATACATCAGCACCCGTACCAAGATTAATTTTCATGATCCGAACTGTAATTTCACCTTGCCACTTCCGCGGCCAAGCTAATTTCAAAAGGTCATAGCGATTCCATTTGCGTGCGTTGTACTCAGCTGTTGTGAAAGAGCCTTTCCATACTGGCGTTGACATCTGCTTCAATTTCCATTGCGCAACAACCGCAGCATTACGCTGATTCATGAAATATGGAAAATCAGCATCGCCTGACACTTCAACACCTCCTAAATTGCGTATTGCGGCATTTTCAGAAATAGAAAAGGATGAGTCTTTAATTGCATCCCGATTATAAAAACTGACATTCAACTTGTTAATTAACTCATCAGTAAACACTGGCGGATCAAGCTGCATATTCTTAATTTTATTGACAGCAATGGTGTGAATTTCACTTTCTTCAAACCAGTCATCACGAAACAAAACCATTTCATAAAGGCCTGTTTGGCGATTTACACGCACACCAGCTTCGATGTGTCCGCATAATTCTTCAATTGCTTCCAAGCATGATTTTTCAGTAACTGACCATGAGATTCCAAGACCTTCATCCCAAATTCGATCTGCTGCTTTCATGAAATTAATATCATTCACATCAGATTCTGGCTTATTTATCGCTGTGTCATCAGTGAGAATTTCACGAATTTTGTGAATTGGGTTGATGTCTGGCGATTCCATTTCATATTGTTCAAACCCTGGGCCAGTATCGTATATTTCAAGACTTAAGTCACCGGTATATACAGATTTCTGAAAATTAGCAGATGGTCGACTCACTATTGATTTGAAACCGATAATAGCTTGCGGCAATCTAAAAACATACTCAACACGATAAACGCGAGCATCTGTAAAATGATCTGGCTCATGATATCCAATAAACTCTTGTTTTGATGAAATAACATCACCAATTGGAACAATTGAAAAATCAGCACCATATACAACAACTTCTGCTGCAATTTTCAAAAATCCGTAAATGTGGGAAACTATAAGCTCTCTTTTATATGTAGCTCTTATTGTTTTCCCTATATCTTCAGGTACCCATATCCCGTCAATTACAGTATTATTGTCATTCTTCTCAACATATAGAATGTTGTTGGATTTTCCAGTAAAAAAAACTGTAGCCAAAGTATCAATATCGGGTTGAGTATTCACAACAACTTGAGTTTGATATGATCTTTTTATGTTTATTGTTTTTTCACCAACCGAAACATTACCTTGATACTGAATCATCTTGTAAGAGCCAATCTCACAAACAACAGCACCGTCACCCCGCATTTCATACCACTGCCTACGACCATCATTTCGGATTCTCGTGCGCTTCACCCAAAGCAACATCTCTTTCATGTAGCCAGAGTTGCCGAGGTAAAACCCTTTTCCCGGCACAATTCCATCTTCATACTCATCTGCGAGATCTTGAAGATCTTCATCACTCATGCCTTGAAATTGACTTGCTAAAACATTCCCGCTAAATGAAATGTAGGATTGATAAGGATATGCAGACACAGGCATTCCTATATCTGCCATGTATTTGGCATATGCTGAATCTTCATACTGGCCATTTTTTCCATATTTAACGCAAATTACCCCGCTAATCCCCCCTTCATTCTCACCATATAAATTAGGAGAATGCACATACCTCAACTGCCCGTCCCCTGTAGGCACAATTCTTCCAGTTATCCACATCCGTTTATCAAAATTAATCGCATGTAACGCTTCAATTGGATTGCCGATGAATAATAAAAAATTGGCAAAATAGCGATATCCAACGACCTGACTACTGCTTCCGCCCATTTGCCACCTCTACAACCTGCATTGCCATTGCATCATTCGTATTAATAAAGTCCTGAGCATCACGCCCATTCTTCAGAAAATCCTGCCAATCCCAACCTTGAGCCAAAAAAAATGCCCGCGATCCGCGAGCACACATTTTGGCTTTCCGTAAATCCGAGATATAAATTTTCATTTTTTACCACCCTTTGCCTTAATCGGAGTAGTAGTCTGCCCCCAAATATGCGTGATATTTCCATACATATGTGGACTGCCTGCGATATCACTAAATGAGGTGCCTTCATCCGCAATTGTTCCATCCAGTTGATTTGGCTTTTGTTGGTTTTTTTTTTGCATCTTGCGCATCTGCATGTAGTTGTAGACACCTACAGCGATACTCACTAATGCCGCAATTAAAATAAACATTGGGACCTCACTTAATTAACTGTGTTTCCAATGGGTTTTGACTCGGAATAAATGGATGCCCTGCAAAATTTAGACTGTTATTAAGTTTTTCATGGCAGGTTTTTAACGATTGATCACAGCCCGGTGCCACACGCACCACATCACCAACTTTTAAACCGACGTGCTGACGATAAAGGTTTAGAGAACTTCCACCGCCCGACGTAATTGTGGTGTAAACACCATCTTTCACTAACAGACCTAAATTCAGCCATCCAGCAGGATATGCTTTAGTTTCCATGATCGGTGCGCCGTTTTCATAAGTAAGATTGCCTTGACCGTCTAAAACAGGTTGACCTAGTTCATCTAAAACAGGGATTTGTTCAAAGACCGGATTACCCTGCTCATCGAGCACCTGTGTTGGCACCACACTAAAACTTACAACCAAACCTGATACCGCTGTGACCACTACTTCAAATGACAGCTTCTCAAAATCCAAACCACACCAACGGTCGTAGATGGAATTCGGACATGAAGGCTGAAATTTGCGCGTCAAAATATTGCGGTTTAAGTACGATTCGCCCGTCTCACACACCAACGTCAGCGTGTCTGCATCTTCATCAAATTTCGGCTGCGTCACACGGCCTTTATGTAATACCAAGGTTTCGTTTTGATACAACTCAAGGATTGTGACAGTTACGCCCCCATAAAAGATTTTCCCCGCAAATACTGCAGCAAGGTTTTCACCTTCCGCATTTAATAAGCTCATTTGCGGAAGTGTTACTTCGGTATCACACTTATCAATGCTTTCATCTTCAATCGCAGTACGTGAAAGTCCACGAATTGGCAGATATTCAATACCTGCGTGTGTGATTACTTTGCGCTGATTGGTGAAATACCAAGTGCGAGTACCGTGCTTAAATTGATAAAGTTCCGCTCTCGTTTTCATGATGAAAGCTCCACGATTGGCACTGTGACTTGCGTTTTATGTGCGCCTAAAAATTGAAATTCGATCTGATCTGCATCAAGCCGATGCAAACCTAAATAGCAAATGGTTTGGATGTTGCTACGTTGAGCATTGATTGCTGGCGATACAGTGAGTGAACCGCCTGTTTTTGCAGTAATCGTGTGTGCTGTCCAAGTGCCGTCTTTACGCTTCACAGCAATGTGCTTACGGTCTGCTTCAAGCAAATACTTTGTGTTTGTGCTGAGTGAAGTTGTAATGTTTCCAGTATTGAGAATATTCAAATGCTTCTCATATAACGGCATCCAAAATGCCTGAAAACGCCCCATTCGACGAAACAAAAACTTTCGATACTCCGTGTATTGGTTCCAGTCACGTAGTAACGACTTAAATGGTTTTAAATATCGTGGCTTGGCCCAATGGGTAAAATCCTGAAAGCCACCAACATCGCCATCGACAATGTTTTGATGTTGGGTCAGTGTCATTTCTAACGAGTTGCCATCTAATAGCAAAGGCTTGAAGTAAATATCATCACCAAGGAATTGCTCAGGCACATCAGCTTCAAATTCAGGCGAATCCTCTGCAATCACGCGAAAAACCACACTTGAGTTGGACCAAAATCCACCAGTATTGATTGATGCATCGCCATCAATAATGCAAATCCGCAGCGGCATGATTGCTGCATTGGTTGCTGTCACATTGGCTGCAAGTCGGAAGCCATCCTGATACTCAGTAATCAATTCTTGAATAATTTCATCCGTTTCAGGATCTCGAATTTCTTCTTGCACAATGACGTAGCGACCTATGCTCACAGTCTCAGCAACTTGAGCACCTTCAGAACTTTCAAGCAAAATAAAACCGACTCTAAGGTCGGCTTGGTGTGCTGTCGTGTTCATAACAATGAAGTCACTATCTTCAAGATTTGGAATAATCTGTCTAAACTGCGGCAGTGGAATACCCCACTGTTTACGCAAATTTGCATAGAGCATGTGGAACATGTCACCCATGGCTTTACGCATATTCACATAGTTGAAGCTCAAGACTTGACGAGGTGCATCACGCTGAATGTATCGAATTTCACTACCATCAAACGATTCATGCACCTCGGTTTTAAACTCTAAGCGCTCGGTCGAATCAAGCAGAGGGCAATTTGTTAATACGTGTACTTCGCCATATTTGGTTTGTATTTTCATTTTGTCCTCAAAAATAACCCTGAGTTAAACGCCCAAGGCTGAACGATTTCGTTTAAAGAACTTCACAAATGCTTTTGTGCCGTCAGGACTGAATAAGTAATCACTCAGACTTTCACGCTCATCCACAATAACGAAGTTCGGGTTTAGGTTTACTTGAGATTGACCACTTGAGTTTTGGGCTTGGGAAAGATAGTTAGTCAAATCCTTATTTTGTTGAGGGTTCAACACACGTTCACCGCCATCGAGCAGCCAAGTACCCTCTTTCGGAATGTTATCTATACCGTTGTGGGCCATACCAACCGGACTCAACGCTGAAACCGCAGCCTGAAGCAAACCAGTTTCCATCGTTGCCATTGCAACAGCAGGCAAGTTATATGGAAACGGTGCTGACGCCCACGCAGCTGAAATTGCTTGATAACTATTTAACGCTGTAGAGAATAATGCAAAGCCTTTTTGAACTCCGCCGAGTATTGCGTATGCGGCACTAGAAGAGTCAACCAAGCCCATCATCATGCCTGCAAAATCAGCACCGTACTGGGCACCGTATGACATCTGCATGGCCAAACGCTGTTGTTGATACTCCTCTTCTGTCAGTAGCATCTGCTTACGCGCTTCAGCAAGCAGATCCATATCTTCTTGGTATGGCGATTTATCCAAGCCCATCATGGACTTGTAGTCTCCCCATACCTGTTCACGCTCAGCGTTTGATTCTAAACCTTGATTGAAGTTAGCCTCTTTTACCAGGCTCTGTTTCATTTCAGGTGAATATTCAGCAGTATTGAGAATTTCTTCTCGTACCAATGCGTAATATTCTTTGGCGTAGTCGGCAGCAGATATCCAGTGGCGTTTGGCTTCGAGGAGTTGTTTTGATTGGGCTATCCGCAATTTATCAGTTTCAATCTTATACATCTCGTTCAGCGATTGAATCTTTGCCTCACGCTGTTCTTTTGTGAGCTTTTCATCAGCCATAACTTCTTGATGCTTAATGTTGAATGAATACTCGAGCTTTTTAGCTTCAGTTAATCGATGTTCTGATATTTCAAATCCGAATTGCATTTCAGAGAGTTTTTTAGTTTGCTCGTATCGCGCTTGGGCCATGGAAATGTATTTATCCATGCCGTTTTCACGAAGCCGCACAATCTCTTCTTCAAGCTCAATTTCTTTCTGAATTGGCTCGGCAGCGTAATCATGAATAATTCGCTTGCGCTCTTCCAAAATTCGATTTTGTGCTTGAAGCGCCTTATTGTTTTCTTTTGTGGATTTAGCCGCCTTATCTTGCTTTCCTGCAAGTTCACCCAGGCCATCATTAACGCCTTTATTCCCGCCTATGGTTTGACTTAACTCTCGGATACCGCGAAGCTGTTCTGCCTTTTTCGAACTTCCACTACTCCACATTTTATCCAAGCGATCTGCAGCACCCATTACAGTTTCATGCATATCACCTTTAATTTCTTTGGTTAGAGCAGCAATCTCACCTCTTGCTTCGTATGCAGCCTTGGCAACACCTAATGGATTCATTTCATACCAATCCATTTCGTTCCAAATTGCGCCACCAATCGCTGCCATACCCCCAAGTGCTTTACCAACCAATTGGATTGCCGTTACCGCGCCAATAGCTACAGCAGCTAAAGCTTTTAGGGTTTTAGCAATACCTTCAGCAACTTTTTCAAATTGCAGTCCTTGCTCAGAACCTCCAAAAAATGCCTCTGCAATATCTACGAACGCCGGAATGACTGCTTGCATCAATTGGTTTTTAGCGCCTTGCATCTGTAAATCAAGCATATAAACTTGATCTTTTAGCAATTTTGCAGACTCAACCGTTTGGTCGGTCATAATGATGCCTGCACGTTCCGCCATATCCCCATATAACTTCAGGCCTTCACCACCGTTTGCTAACAATGGATATAGATCTGTCAAGTCGGATGCCATACTTTCCAAATAAAATGACATTTGTTGGTGGGATACGCCTGCTTCTTCTAACTTTTTCACATACAGTTGCAGTGCA
The DNA here is from genome assembly GCF_013417755.1 of Acinetobacter sp. YH12231. NCBI lineage: Bacteria > Pseudomonadati > Pseudomonadota > Gammaproteobacteria > Moraxellales > Moraxellaceae > Acinetobacter > Acinetobacter sp. YH12231. Next base: position 89,152 of record NZ_VPDJ01000010.1, on the reverse strand, counting down.
TCTGGCCCACTGAGTTTTTGCATTTCAAGGATTAGTTTCTTTGCTCCTTCAGCACCGCCCTCGGTTTTCATTGCAATTTGTTCAAAGAAATCTACACCACCGCCTGCACCTATGGTTGTAAGCTCTCCAAGTTTCTCATTGAAGTCTTTCATCATATCGGAGAGCTTTTCTTGCTCAATACCAAACGCTCCAGCTCCAGCTGCCATTTTTTGGAATTCTTGGGTTGTTGTATTTGCCCTAAATGCAAATTTCTCTAACTCCGTAGCCTGTTGAGCTGTTGAGTACGCCATTCCCGCCAATGCCGTAACTCCACTGGCTGCAAGACCTAAAACTGCAGCACCATACAGGTTCACATTCTTTCGCATGTTATCGAAGCTGGTTTTCGTCTGCTTCTCCGCATCTTTTATTGGCCCAACAAAGCTACCCACCTTGGCAACTAGATCTAATGTTAATGTTCCAAGTTTGGTGCTCATATAAAACCTCAGGCAATAAAAAACCGCCTTGATGGGCGGTTGTTTTGTATCGTTTAAAGTTAGACCATACAGTCTATGTAGAAATGGTTTGCATACTCGGATGCAACAGTACTTAACTCTTTTCCGCTATACATAATTGGATGTTTGAAACTATCGACAATTATTAATTGCATAACTTTTTTAGCTGAAGGCTCATCATCACTAATTACAGAAAACATCTTCTCTGCACTAACACCACTTTGTCTTGCTTTAAAAGAGCTTTCTGCAAATTTAGAAAGCGCAGAACAATTATTATTTTTTATTTCTGGATCGATTTCCACATCTGTTTTGGTTGTTATTAAGCTTGGTGAGTACGCTCCATCCTCGAGCACTTTAGTGTATTTATCTATTAAATCAGCTTTAGTAATTGAGCAAGAAAACAAAGTTATAAAAACAAGTAGTTTGGATTTCATAACCCACCCCAAAAAATTATTAATTTAGGACAAGATACTAATTTTACAGTCAAAAAGAAACCGCCCGAAGGCGGCTTACTTTAGAAGTTGTATCGAATACCAGCTTTGTAGGTCATGCCGTCAATATCTAAGTCTGAGCTATTTCCAGAAACACACAACCCATCTATACACGCCTCAGAGTCGCGATTGAAAAACCATTTATAACCAAGGTTCCCAAATATCTCAAAGTTAGAGTTAAGTTGGTGCCCAACTTCTAAGTATAACGGAAGTGTTATGTAATTAAGCTCAAGAGAAACATGCATATCGTAATATGGGTCGTATGCTTTTTCATCTAGCCAAGCATACCCAATACCACCTCCCGCCGATGCATAATTTTTATCATTCTCAAGAAATTTATAATTTAAACCTAGGACTACTTCACTAAAATCCATTTCTGAAGCATCTTGGAATGCGTACTCCATATACAATGATGTTTTAGGCGCAATATATGTTCCAGCATTCAAAAAGAATCCATTAAAACGCTCATCCCCACCAAATTCGCTTGAGCCAATTTTTGATCCCGCATAACCTGCAGAAACATAACCACCAGACGGTAAATAGCCATTATTTGTAGATGATCTATTTTGTACTGTATTTGCGGAAGCACCTAAAGGTAATGGCTCACCTGATTGAAGAACGATTGCATTTTCAGCTGTGGCCAAAGATGAAATTAAAGATAAAGTACCGATTGCTAATAATTTTTTCATACTACCCCCTAAAAGTAAGGTGATAAATTACTCAATTATTTAAAAAAAGTCTATATAGGTAAAAGAAAACCTCCCGAAGGAGGTCTATGTTTTTCATTATAGCAATAACAACCCTTAATTTGAGTCCCAAGTGCCAAATTTGGTCTTTGCTTCGAAACCCTCAATTTGAGTGTCTCGATATGCAAATCCTCATATCGCCTCTGTAAATTTGCAGACCCCCTCTAGGTCAAGTTGACCGAGCAGATCACTCCTCAAATATAAGGTTTAAAAAAGCACCCCAAGGTGCTTAAATCCCTTTTTGCATCATCTCATCTACCGTCAAAATTTCATCTTCGGGCTGGTCTTCGTGCGGCATAAAAGAAACTGCTTTAATATCTTTGGCACCTTTAGATGCCAAGTATGTTGCTGACAAATTTCCAAAGCCTTGCTCAACCCTTCGACCGATAAATAAAGAACCCCTCCGCATACGATAAGCCCACCAGATCGCAAATTCCTCCGCACTTATTCGAGCTTTGGCTTCTTCGATCGTTCTTCCACCAATGCCGTTGATGACGAGCTCACACCAGAACTCTTCTGATTCAAGATCCACTTCTTTCCCATGAAATCATTTACCGCCTCAACTACTTCACTCATTGCAGCAATAATTTCAGAGTTCACCAGGCCTGTATCCTCAATGGTCGGGAAGAACTTTTCATCTTCAGATACGTAAACAGCAGCAAATAAGATTGCTTTTGAGTATTGATCAACTGTAGCTTCATTTTTGTCCTTCAAGCCCCAAGCGTTAATTGCTTCAACACGCTCCTGATGGGAAAGGCGTTTAATCAGGATTTCACCCTCAAAAGCTTCACCATTCATGCCGACAAAACTAATTGTTTTTTCAATAAACACCCCTACGCCCGCCGCTTTGCGGACAGAGGCAAGTGTTAATTTATTTTTTTTAGCCATGTTTTAAGGTCCTACAGGTGGGATTGTGCGAATTGTTTCATTCACAATAGAAGTTTTCTTCATTGGGAATTTGTAGCCAACAAATTGCCCTTTCACGAAAGTCTTCTCAGCTAACTTAAGATAACCCTCCCAAACCCACCAAGTGCGAGAAGGTGGCAATGTAACCGCACCGCCTGCGACCTCTGGGGGAGCATCCGAATTGCTTGAGCCTAAATACCAAGTGACTTTTTTACGTGGTGTGGTTTTTGAAAGTGCAATCAGTTTTAAGTGAGATGAGTTTTCATCATCAAGATCAATTGATAGCGACCCTTCACCCGGTGTTTTCTTACCCGGATCGAAGTTATCTTCTTCATCGTCAAGACAAGTCACATCAATATCTTCTTCAGTGTCTGTGCCTAATTCCAATTCTTTTGCACACTGAACCGATTCAACTGCGGTCGCACCTTCTTCGTGGTAATACAACTGTGATTTTTGAACTTTAATACGCGCCATGAGTAGCTACTCCTCAAATTTTTGGCATAAAAAACCACCTTTCGGTGGCATTGGTTTGGAAATAATTAACCCAGCTCAAGGCTGAGCTTAATCATCAAAAAGCGGCAAACACGGTTGCATTAGCTTCTCAACCTCCTTGATTGCGCTAATTAATGTGTCTCTCTTTTTGCGATAACTTCCGAGAATATGACCTGCTAGACTTGCATCTGCTTTCTCTAAGCCAAGTTGCAGATTCAATTTATTGTGAATAGTAGTGTGTGCTTGATGTTGATTACTTAAATACTCTTTGGTTCTAAAGAACGCTTGCACCAAAGCACATTTAAAATCGACAACTCGCTCAGTGTTTCGCATTAATGTCATCAGGAAGGTCGCCTGCTGTTCATTCAGCAAGGCTATACGTCTGGTCTGAACACCACCATCAGTTTCAAAGGGTCGCATTTGAAATGCGACCCTTCCAAATTTGTTGAAGTGATGTATGTGTGTTTTGATTAACTGCATCACGGCTTTATGGTTGGCTTTGGAGCCGTCTGCTATGTGAAGTGATGTTGTTAAGGCCTTGTCACCCTCAACAATTACAATTTCATCTGTAGTCATTATGTTTGTCATGTCTTGCTCCTGATGCTCAATTGATAAAAGCAATCCACCCGAGCATCAATCAATGTGGTGAATTGCTTTGTAAATTTCAGGCATAAAAAAAGCGCCCTTTCGAACGCTGTATAAAAAATTAAATTAAATTATGTTTCAGACCACCAATTCATATCCCAACCTCGGCCATGCAATTTGGTTTCAGCATCAATGCTGTCAGGATGCTTTCCATTGTAGTAAAACCCTGCTTGCTCTAAAGCTATTCGGGCTTTTAAACGCAAATCTTCCGCTTCCTTAGGATTGGAATGCCAAATCACCATTTGATATGTGTCGTTTTCATCGATCGCACCACAATCAATTGTATTTTCAGGTTCTGAGCCTATGCCTTGAAAAACCAAATATGGAACTGCTGTGCCAATGTCTGCTTGGCCTAAAAAGACTCGATCTCCGAATTTTGATGCTAAATAAGTATCGGCTTTAATCGTTCGAGCAATTGGAGCTGTCATTTTGCGAGTTCCTTATCTAATTCAGCACTGAAAACCTGTGAGAATTTATCAGTCACTTTTTGAATATTGCTGCTCATTGCGGGGCGCATGAATGGAACCGCAGCATTGTGCGCTGAACCAAACTCCACCCAACGCCAGTGCCTTGTATCACCACCGCTCAGTGACGGAGGGTTCTTATTACTAAATGAAGCACCGCCACGCACACCAACACGCATCATAATTTCATTTTGGCTTCGAGTTTTACCGCCTGAAACAGCGATATTTTTCCAGATCTTTTCCGATGTTTCAGGATCATCGATCGCTTTGGCGTTTGTTCGCGCTGCATCACGGACAATATTCATTGCTTGGCGTGCTGCTTTACGTGCTATGCGCTTGGCTGCCTTACTACTCGTCAATAACTTGAGCTTTCGATTTAGCTCATCAATGCCATGTATTTGCACATCAAGTGACATAAGCACCTCACATAGTTGAAAGCAAGAACGTCACCGACTCGTAACCTGTGTTTGTATCTTCAAGCGCTTGACTATCAATAGCGTAGGTTTTGCCTTTGTAAATCACTCGCATGGTCGTGTCGATATCTTCTCGATAGCGAATCTTCAGTCGAGCAATCACTTTGGATTGATTTGCTTGTGCTGCGATTAAGTCCTTTCCTGAAAGATTGGTGACTTTGGCCCATAACTGGACGTAATCAGTCCATTGCTCATGAAGTGGATAGCCATCTTCATCACGACCCGATGTGAGTTTTTGAACTGTAATTCGATGGCGGAGTTCTCCAGCGTTTTGGGTCATAGCATCTCCTACCGTTTTCGTGGTGGCGTTTTTAGCTCACCAGTTTTTTTCATGTTATGACAGGGTTGATAGCCTCCACCTAAGCGAACATTCTTACAAGCCCAACACTGGCATCCAATTAACTTTTTTAACCATTTCATAATGTCTCCTAAACCGCAGTTGGCTTGCGATATGGGTATAGCAAGGCTTGTACCGGCATAGGTAGATAATTACCGTTTAAAGGTGCATCTGATTCAGCATTTCGATATTTATCCCAATACCCACAAAGCATTAAAATTGCTTGGTGGATAGCTTTTGGATATTCAGACTCAAATTCATCTGTGATGTAATTTTTAACAGCACTATCAGCTGCGTCCAAATATCCCTGTAACATCGTGTCGTTTGAATCATCGTCATAGCGCAAATGCTCTTTAAGGGTGCCTAAATCAACAATGCTCATTCATCACCCCATTTCTTTTGCGCTAATTTAAAGTTTTCATGGCTAAATTCACCCGAATGGTCTTTTTCACAGTGCCATAACGAGCCTTTATGTGTTACAAAACAGCCTTTTTTATACTGATTTTCTGACTTAAAAACGCCTTGATATTGGCCTTTTTGGTCTGAATTTTCGGTATTTTGAGGCGTATTTGGTGCAGATTTACCAAAATGATCCTCCATCTGGTCGCGTTTAGACAATGCTTCAAGCGAATAGTTCTGCTGTTGCATGTAAACCGTGTCACCGCCCACCAAAGGCTCTAAATTGAACTGCTGACGCGCTTCATTTGGTGTAAAGATTGAAGCCTTAACACCGCGTTCCTGAATGCCCATTTTTGTTTCTTTATCCATGCGGAGTAGAGAATCAACATCAAGGAATATTTCAAGGCCACGCACTTTTAAGTCAAATGCATCATCAAGCAGGTTTTCAATAGCTTCTACCGGGCTTTGCAGGCAGTCAGAAAAATAGATTTCATTCAAATCACCAACCTTCTGCCCTGCCGGAATTGTTCCATGCCCAACTTTAAACGCTGGCACATGTAACACTGAGCAAATAATTTCATTCGACATTTTCAGCTGCTCAATCGTTTGAGTATCCGAAGCTGTCATGCTGATTGGTTGATATTTCAAATCATCACCGAGCACCGCAGTTTTACCGATGTTTTGGCCGGTATAGTTCGCATTCCATGATGCACCGATGGCACGTGCTTTATCTTCTGAAATAGCACCAGGAGCAACCAAAATACCGCTTGGCCGGCTCATGTTCCCAAAAGAAGTTTTGGAGTTTTTTAGAATGTTTAAACCGAGCCCTGCTGAAATTCCATAAGCAGTAATGGCAGGAATACCAACCAATGGATGGTAAAGGCAGTTTTCACGATCATGGATAATCTCGGAGGCTGGAACAACTACAGACTCTGTACCATTTAGCCGATCAATCCCAAGCTGGTAAAAGACTTGCCCATCATCACTAATCAGTGGTTTTGTTTGATCTGGATTTAAAATAACAATTTTAGCTACCTGCCCAAATACATCACGCACCTTAAATCCGTATGCATTACCACGGAGCTTTCGACAGATCATCCAGAACTCTAAAAACTGCTGCCAGTTCTGGTAATGGTTTGGCCGCTTAAGAACCACCAGATCCTCAGGAATGGGCGCATCAACTAAAATTCCGCTTTTCTGCTTTTTAAGCAAAACACCCATTTTTCCAATGTCTTGAGAGATCAGGGAAATACATGAGAAAACTGCAGGATGTGCTGCCAAATCTTCCCGGGTCAGTTCATCATTCTTCTGCCAGGCACCAGAATAAGGCTCGTGTACAAATAAAGAAGTCCACCCTTGGTTTGAATGGACACTTTGCAGTGATTTTTTTCGGAAAAGTCTGTCAAAAATGCCCATCTAAACCGCCTTATTTTTGCTCTGTGGTGTCTGTTTTGGTCTTGCGAGTCGTCTTTTTAGGTTCTTCGTAAGCTTCCGCCACACCTGTTTTAATCAAAATGTTTGCTTCAAATTCGGTAACTTCAAGCACATCACCTAGATTGGCGTTATGCATAACCTTTAAATATTTAATCTTCATAGACTGTTCCTATAGCTAAACAATTGTGATGTTTAGATATAAAAACAGCCCCTAAAAAGGAGCTGTTTTAGGTCGATTAACCACCTGTTGCATAGTTAAGAAATGCTGCAGCAATCGGACGACGTTTAGCCCAAGTGATGAACTTCTCAACACGTACCGCAAATTTGTTTTCTTGCCATAAGTGGTGAGTCGTACCACCATCAACCAAGGTTGCTTGATCAGAGTAAGACACATCCACACCACCATCCTGAGCAAGCAGGATTTCAGAAGTCTTCACAAGAATGATCTTGTCGCCTACTGCCTGCGATGTGATGACTGGGATACCCATTAATGTACGGGTGCCGCGAAGCGCCATACCTGTGAAATAGCTATTGCCTAACGCATCACGCAACAAACTGATTTGTGCGGCGCGCGTTTCAGACATTAAGAAATATGAGCCATCCAATGAAAGGTTGGCTGTCACAAAGCTATTAATAAGAGCTAATAGGTCAGCTTCATATGCTGCCGCAGTTGTGCCTGTGTTCGGGGTTGCTACAACGCCATTTAAAACACCTGCTGGGCGCGTAGTTGATGCAGCCACCGCATCAAGGAAAGTATTATCAATAAGCGTTTTTGATGCTTCAATAAGATCATCACGTACCAAAACATCTACCGCCGGATCAGAACGTCGCATTAATTCCTGCGTATAAACAGTAATCGCCGCAAGCTTGTGTTCTTTAATTTCCACTTCGCCATAGGTTGGGTTGGTTAATGGCTTAGCCGCACCTTCACCCACCCAAGCAGCAGTGCCGCCTGTTAATTGGCTTGGGATTTTTGAGTTGAACGGTACATTACGGAAGCCTGTAAGTTGGTCAAATACGGTTGCAGCACGGAGCATGTCAACAAATTCACCAACCAAGCGGTTTTCTTGCACTAATGCAGATGCAAAACCAACGTCTGTTGTAGTACCAAGTGTGGCTTTTGTCACTAAGTCCTGAACTTCACCACCAAAGCCCATTTGCTTAGCCATGTCTACCGGTGAAATGAAGTTGCCGTTTTTGGCTGCCAATTGTGAGCAAAGCTTTGCACGTGCATACTGTGCGAAGCCAATACCTTTAGGCAGGTTTGATTCCACCTGAATGCGTGGCACTTCTTTTTTACTTTCAGCCGTGTCTTTTGCTTCCTGCTCAGACTCACCTTTTGCAGCTGTAGCAGATTTTGCAGCTTTTTCGGTAGCAGCGATTAGCTTTTCAATGCGCTGAGCTTCTTTTTCCAGCTGCCCTACTTCTTTTTCCAGTGAATCATACTGGGTGTTCTGCTCAGCATTGAGCGTTAAGCCCTTTTCATGAGCTGCTTTATGTAGCGCTTCCATAGCCTTCTGTTTCTCAGCGATGGTGGCTTTAACTTTCGCTAATTGTGCTTTTAACATAGCGGAATACTTCCTTCATTTGGATTAACTAATTGAATAGGCTGGATGCCTTGTTTTTTTTCTGTCACATCGCTGACAGGAGGGTTTTCTACTTTCGGGTTTTGCGGCTCGTCACCAATCGCGGTTTTTTCTTGCTGCTCGAAAGATTTAGAAATCGATTTAACTTCTGTGATGGATGCTTCTGCATTTGCTGGGATGGTTACAGCTGATAATTCAAACCACTCCCACTCTTTAAAATGCAGACCCCATGAACGCGGGATGTCTTCAACTGTGAGACCGCGAAAGCCAATAGATAGACCTTTAACCAGCCCTGACTTAATGGACTGCCAAGCCTCATCAATGCGGTCTTTCAACTTGCCTTCTTCTTCGATCTTGGCGATCTGAACAGTCACCTCAATGCCTTTGTCTGTCACTACTGCTTCAGTGACTTCACCAATTGGCTGTGAATGCATGTGCTGCCAAAGGAAAGGAATAGGTAAAGCAAACTTGGCACCTTGTGGATCCACAATATCGTCGGCTCGATCCGGGCTTGGAGTTGAAGCAATTCCCTTAATAATTCGTTGCTCAGCATCAAACGACTTGACCTGTAGCAAGCTGTAAGCTTTTTTCATTGGATTCCCCAATAAAAAAGCCCGCTTAATGCGAGCTTTGGTTAAAAGATTTGGTTAGATAAAGAAGACGTTGTAATCTTTTTCGGCCTGTTCCGGATTCATTGACATCAAGGCCACCGCGTTGAACGTAGCAATCAATGGATCGATCTTCCCAACACCTGACTCCTGTTTGCTGATCATCATGCCGTTTCCTTTTACGACAGCACGCGCATTTCCAACACACCAGGTCATTAAGCCTTGTCCGGCATGGTAAAGATTTCCTTCAGCAAGTTTTCGTTCTGTGGTGAGGATATAGCCCATCAATTTAAAACCTTGAGCTACTGCAATGAGCTTGTCTTCAGGAATACCAGCATCAAGTAAGCCATCCAGTAGACCACCCAGGCCAAGAGGATCGAGTCCAATTTTGTCGAGCTTGCCGGAGTCAAAACATTTTTTTGCGATTGCTGCGAGTTCATCAATGTCATCTCCAATACGCTCAACAATGGTCAGACTGCCTTCTTTTTCGTAATCGGCATACTTTGGCGCATTCTCTTTACGTCTTTCGACTGCGGTTTTATTGCACCAAGCATGGTTCCAGAGCCACCATTTACGGCTTTTTGCATGCCGACCAAGTACAGCGAAACCTAGCAAGTCATCCAGACCACCACCATCGATACCGCAGGTGATGACATCTGATTGCTCAATCAATTTATCCAATGTGAATTGTTTAGATTGTTGCAGCCAATATTCAGCACCTGCCCAACGGTTGGCACGTAGGTTTAGGCCGATTGGCACGTTTAAGTGTTTAGCCAGAAAGTCACGCAGCGATTCTTCGCCAGCATCTTTAACCTTCTCAAATTCATTAATCAGATAATCCAGATCAACCGATGCGCCTAAATTTGGATTGGTAACGTAGAAGTTTTCAGGCTTTAAGTGCTCACCAACTTCAAGCATCCACTCAGGAAACTCGTAAATCAGCGGCAAGAACTGAGGATTGACTTTTACACCGTCCCGAATATCCCGGGCATAGTCCAGCAGCTGCTTAAATACACCGCATGGTGTTTCATCTGACATAGTAGACAGATAAATCACGCAACCTTCGGGCCGTGATGCCAGACCACCTTTTGCTTCACGAAACATCGATTCAGCGTTTGAGCGTTTCCCAAACAACCAAACTTCGTCAATTAGAATGATTGAAGCCTTTTTACCTGCAGCAGCATTACTTTCAGCAGCAATCACTTTCAAGGTCGCATTCGTACCCAAGTGAGTGACTGTTTTGGTGTGCTCGGACACATTGAACATTTCCTGAAGCTCAGGATCAGCTCGAATGAAGTCTCGAATTGGATTAAAACTATTGTCCGCGACCTCTTTTGTGGGCGCCAACAGAATAAGCTCAGCCGACATACGATCATTTAAGATCAAGGCCACCATCATGATTCCAGCCGCAATCGTCGACTTAGTATTTTTCTTGGAGATCAGCAAGAAGAATTCGCGAATTAAACGCTTCTTCTGCACCGGATCGTAAGCACCAAAAATTGCCCGGACAAATTCAATTACCCAATCGAGTGTGACTTCACCCATTTTTGGGCTACCCATCACATCGACCAAAATTAATTCTTTAAAAATCCGCTCTGCTACGTCCGCCACTTCTGGGAAAAGCGGTTCACATGGCATGAGTGACTTTTTAGCGACAATACGTCCCCCCCAATTGGGACACGCTGTGGACCAATCAGGTGTTTTCGTATTCATAAAATCAACTTCTCAACTGCGAACCAAGCGTTCCAAATTTCCCGCCTTGAGTGGCTTTTTTAGCTTCATCAGCTTTGGTTTCTTTCTTGCCTTTTTCAGCAACCTTGCCGTGGAAATATGGAAGGGCTGCTTTTGCTGCATCCATTCGCAATTTCATATCTTCAACCGGATCAGTCCAAATCTCTTCTAAAAATTTGAGCGGGTCAGCACGACTGCCAGCAGTTTCAATGTCTTTTTTAGTGATGATTGGTCGTGGTTCTGGCTTGGAATCAACTTTAACTCCGGTGTTAACCTTAAGCCTTTCAATGTGTGCAATCACATCAGGGTCTTTGGCTAATCTCGATCCAGCTTGTGAAGCTGATTCGGGACTGTAACCCGCGAAAATAGCGGCTTGCTTGTTATCTGCACCATCATGTTTAGATTGGGCAAATGCCTTCTTTTTTGCTGTTAAAGCCATGTGCCCTCCTTTAACATATTTGTGTGGGGCAATTTTTTTTGTAAGTGGGTCGGCTGGTGGTCAGGATTTTTCAATCGTTTTTTAACAATTTGGCTCCCCCCACCATCGGGAAATCAAATCTGCCACTTACCAACCGATTGAATCTGTTTCTGTTTAACTGACATGGTTCTTCTTTCATCATTCATAATCCTTTCAATGCATTCTTCTTTGGGTGTCTCCATGATATGCACTGAGGATGGTTGCAGCCTAGAAACCCACCAGCGTCGCTGTGCTGGAGTTGAGCCTGTAAGAATGAGATAGCCACTCTGATTGTGCTTAGACATCTGTAGCAGCAAGCTATTGCGCTTCCTGACAGCTAATGCGAAGTCTTGCTTGTTGCCTTTATAGATTGGCTTACCACTAATGTCAGCAATCATCTCATCCAAGTCGAGTACCACATCATCAGGCTTGGCATGTTCCTTCACCCAGGTAGACTTGCCTGAACCTGCACAGCCAAACACGATTGTTAATCGAGGTATTGGCTCTAACCAGTCAGGCATGAACACGTATGCTGTACTGTTCTTCGACCCTGCTTCTTCACGCTGCTTGATAGATGAGTGACAGGACATGCATAGGCTTTGGTGGTTGTCTGTATTCCAGAATAGATTCTGATCACCACGATGCGGTTCAATATGATCGACCACCTTAGCCTCGGTCACTCTATCCTGCTCCAAGCAGTACACACACAATGGATTGTTTTGTAAGAACCTTAAGCGATACTTCTGCCACTTGTACCCATATCCACGCTCTGCTGTGGTCTTGCTATCACGCCATGAATCACTGACCTGCTTGATTGACCTCGGTGCCTTCGTTGTCATCGCCTGCAATTTGGTTTGGAGTCTTGGGAGTTTCATGAATCAAGGTACTCATGTTGGCTTGGCTCGTCCTCGTCGGGATTTAACTGAAGCAACAGCTCCTGAATCTGACTGCTCTGTGTCACTACTACCTGAATTAGCTGACTGTTCTGCTGCAACACTTGGTTGTTCTGCTTTACGATCTCGGTTAGTAAGTCGAGCAATTGCTTTTGTGATTGATTCTTTTGAGTTGTCATACATTGCCTTTAGTTTTAGTCTGCGTCGTTCACAACCTTCACATGCCATAGTTATTCCCTCAAATACATCAAATCATCAGGTACAGTCAAATACACGCCAAGCGTCACACTAGCGAACGCATGAACCTTATCGCAAAACTCAGTGAATTGTTTTTTATTAAGCTTGCTAGACTTCACGTGATCTTGAATAAACATCTTAACCACGCGATTGTATTTAGCTGTGTGAGTAAGCTTCTCTTGTCCATCAAGCAATCGCAACACATCACGATAACCCATCACAGCCTCGTAAGCTTCCGCTGCTGCTTCGCTATCTCTTACACACATACGAGCTAAGAATTTCTTCTTCATCTCATACTTAATGGTTTCAGGCTCATCACCAGTATGCTTAGCCAATTGACCAAACCACATATGCAATAAACGATTCTGCGCCTTGCTTCGATCTTCTTGCTTTTGATCTATCCGAACAACCAACGGCTTACCATCACTTAACGCATTCGCATGATGTCTATGCATGTAGGCAATAGCACGACCAACTTCCTCAAACGACTTAATAATGAATGTTGCAGGTTCGAGTTTAAAAGTATTCTTCATCCCTTTTACTCATCATCAACTCAGTCTTGACTAGCCATTGTTCAAATAACTTCTTGGTTTCCTCTCGGCTACCAAGTTGATATGTATCTAGCGCATGGTGGCAAGCCCTACAAAGGCTAATCGTAAATTCATCCGGTGCCTTTTTACCTAAGGATTTCCCATACTCAGCCCAATTCGCATGACATGCTTCACTTGGTGGAGAATTACCACACCTTACACACGGAAGCTTACGAATCTCTGCCAGTCGCTTAGGACTCCGCATTGAGTTGCTTCTCTATGTTGTAAATCTGTCTGCTAATCTTCTTTAATTCAGCACCACAGTCTTGTTTAAATGCATGGCTTGAAAAAGAGATGGTTGTAATTCATTAACCGCGCTTGGTTTGCTTTAAGTATTTCTAAGTTTTTAGATGCTTCGACACGATCAACCATACCCACCACCAATAAGAAAAGAAAAACCCCACTCAAATCTCCAGAATTGAGCAGGGCTTTATGTGCCGTAATACGTTCGGCAAATGCCACCGAAGTGACGAGGGTCAATTAATCTCTTTCAAACAATTCCGACACACCTTTATCTCATCATCATCAATGGTGTGGTCAATCTCCATCACGCCATGAAAGCCGAATAAGCATTTTAAAAATTGGAGCATGTGAATCTCCTGAATATTGGCACGCCATGTAGGATTCGAACCCACAACCATTGGTATAGAAAACCCATGCTCTTTCCAGTTGAGCTAATGGCGCATTAAGAAAAGCCCTCTCCGCGGGGCCAGACGCTACTCATTAATCCATCATCTCGAAATGGGCTATCAATCTGATTTCTTAATTTTCGTTTCGTATTGGTCGGGTTGTCATCCCAGATTTGGTATTTCTCTTGGGCCCACTCAGTACGTGACGAAATCGCACTGGATTCAAACCAATTTATACGGCTGGTTTCAGCATCCCACCGTTTGCGCTTTTAGCTGAACAAATGAATGCACAGCGTCACAAATCCAAGTTGCCAAATGGCTGACGTTATTTCATAAGATCACCAATGATTCAGGTTTATAGGAAATTTCAGGCAATAAAAAAGCCCAGTCATTAGACCGAGCTTTGAAGTTGGTAAATATCTAGGTGGCGGCATAAAGATTTAAACCACTACAATTAAATGAAGCCGCCATAACGCAAAAACCCACCATTGGCGAGCTTTCTTTGATGCTTAAACCTACTCTTTTGAACACTTTACTTCAAACTGGTATTCATCTTGAGTAACCTTAATTTTAATATTTTTATATTTTCGTTTGTTTGGATCCATTGCCGACCCTGCTACTTCCTCAAAAAAGCCCCGATCATTCATTAGATCGCCATACGCTTTATAACCCAACAAAATCTTTTCAGGTTTTTTGCCGTTAACTACTAATTCACTAAGAGTATCATCTAATTTCTTGATAGTTAGAATTGCCATTTCAGTTAAAGCTCAAAACAAAAAATTCATTATCGCTTATTTTCGTGAAGAAAAAATGTCAAAAAGCCCACCTTTTAGTGAGCTTAATTTAGTCATGGTCAGAAACTGCGTAATACGACCAGTATAGTAAAACTATACCTTAGTCATCAGAATAATGATAGCCCTATGCTCGCATTTCTTTGTAAGTTTCCTTTTTATATTTTTTAATTGCATTCGACGCTTCATCAATTGCAGATTCAAGCGCTAAACTCATTAAATCCTCATACGGTTTCCAAGTTAAACGGTACACATTAGTTGTCATTTGCATCGAATTAATCCCCGCATAATACAATCGACCTTGCGCTGTGAAATTCCCCTCAAGCTCAAGATTCAAAGCAAAGTCAATTACCATACGTGCAACCAAGTATGCCAAATGATTTATGGTGATATGCTCAGGCTCACGCTTCTTATCGTCCTTAGCATTCACCAACATGATTTTAACCAAGTGATTACGCACATACTCATAATCACTTTCGCACTTCCCATCAAAAACAATAAGTGCTGTCACTGACTTTGCAAGCTGCGTTTCCATACTCGCAATCGCACCCAGCCGATCTTCATAATTCAAAGGCTTCTCCCCAGTGCCATGTGCCTGTGGCTCAAAGTTTGGTGACTTAGCTGTAATACCTTTGGTCAACCACTCAAACGGTTCAAATTTTTCTGCTACTGCATTCATGCCCAACCCCTTAATCTTTATCCCAATACGCTTTTTGAATACTTGTTAAGTTCGGTATTGCTTGCCAAAATTCGACCTTATTTCCACCACTGCGACTATCAACATAGAAATACCCATCACCACAAATTGGAATACCAAAACGTATCTTCCCGTCCTTGCACAAACACATAACTCTTTCATCTGGCGGGTTGTCTTCTATTTGAATCCACTCTGCACCTACAGTTTTCATCCCATTCCCTCAAACTTCTTTAATATCGATATCGTGTACTGTTTTCATCAAGTGTTTCTTATTGCGATAGCTTTGCAATTTCCGTGTTACTGCCGACTTCACATCCTCAACAATGAATTTCCCGTTTTCGATGTATGTAAAATCCGCGTAATACCTCAATTCAGGTTTTGCCCTTTTCTCGCCTTCCAGCTTGACCTTAGGTGCCAAGACAAATTTGACCTGACACCGTAACTCTGAAATTTCACCCCTCTGCATTCGCGCTGTAAGCTCGATATAGCGCTTGTACTCCTTGACGCTATCGAACTTCATTCCGTCCTTTTCAATGCGCTGTGAGTTAAATTTGCTGCGCACTGACTTGGGTTTAGTCTTGGGCGCATATTGTTTACGGTATTCAGCGAGTGAGATGCTGGTCACTGTTGCCTCGCTCTAAAACAATCTTGACAGCTTCAACAACTTGCTCGCACGTCCAACCATCTCTTGGAGACAATCCATTCACCCCATGAAGCATGCCTGAGATTTTTCGCATTGACTTTTCGAAGCGATCTTTACGCACCACTTCACCTGAAGCATCAAATTCAAGATCTTCAAGTTTTGCGTCTTTAAACTGCGGCAGGCGAATATCACGCTCTGTAACGTGGTTTTTACTCATCCCTCAATCACCTTCGTCGTCGGCGCAATATGATTGCGAATGTCTGATACATGGTCGGTTCGGTCGTGGTCGGCGATGGCTGCACGGAGGTCTTTTAACAGAACAAATTGAATTGCATATTCTTCTGACCATGAGTTGTCTAAATTGCTATAACTGAATGGAGCATGTTCACACTGTTCGTGAATATAATTTTTCCAACTAAGACAGTATCCAATCACCGGCCATTCAGGCGCACCCGCCACAATTTCCCGCATTTGTTCGATTGTTAGGTTCATGCTGCTAACTCCTGTAAACGATATTTCCTGCGCATTCCGCGATTCACACGCTCTGCTTTAAACTTGTTGTAAGACTGAAAGTCTTTAAATTTCACATCTGCTTTCATGTAGCACATGCACTTAAACAGCTTGTAACCCTTGTCTAAAAATGACTTATGCACATCATCGGTTTCTTTCTCCAAGCCTTTCCATCTGCGTTTAAAACCATGCTCATCCGTCACTTTTGCATCACTGCCACCAAGCTTGAATTGATCGTATGTCATGGCAGGAACATCAAACTGCACTGCTGACGTTTGAAGGTCTGCTGGGTCGTCCTTGTGGTAGTAATACGAGTCCATACCCACAAAAAACGCAGTGTCGTCCACCATTAAATCCCACAAAATTGGCACAACAAGATCACCATCGAAATACTCATACATACCCTCGATAGCCTGTTTTTTTGACACACCAGCGGCTTTTAATCTGCTTGATGCTTCGGTCAATTCAACATCATCAAAAGATGACCAAAGCTCATAAGTTTTAGCCAATTCATTTCGATACAGATTGACCAACTTATTCGGGTTATATTTCTTATTGCGCTTTTTCATCCCTTCACCCCAAATAACTGCTTTGCTTTTTCAGTAGCGCTATAGGTCCACACAGTTACGCGCTCCACATAGCCAACACTCATGAGATCCAATAAATAGGTTCTAATTGAGGAGTTTGACGCATCGATTCCATTTTCTTGTAGATCTGAGATTGAGAAACGAGTTGAGGAGTGCACAGCAAAACTTAAAACCATTAATCGCTTATCAAATTGCTCTGCTCTCATTGTTGTTTCATGTAATTTCTGAATTTTTGCATCAATTTTTTGACTGAATTGAGAACTCACACCCCACCTCCTAACACCGCGCCAAATTCACCAATCAACCCAAGCTGCTCCTTACACCACATTTTTCGAAATTCTTTTTCTTCTTGACTTACTTGCGTCACAGCCAAAGTTTCAAACATCGCTCTACCCGCAGACTTTGCCCGAAGCATGTTATTTGGATCGCAATTCAATTCAGGACTAAGCACCGCATTGCTGAACTGTGATAAGTATTCGAGTCTGTTCACACCCTACCTCCTGCTTCTTCAACCTGTACCGATGTGAAGCGACACACATCCAATTGATCTTGAACCAGCACAATTCCTTTCTTGCCATGACGGTTTTTAGTCACCAGCACCTCAGTCACACCAGTAGGCATTAAGTCCTCTGATTGAAGTTTTGGGTGTAGCAAGACGATCTGGTCTGCATCCTGTTCAATCTGACCCGATTCTTTAATGTCTGAACTCTTAGGACGTGAACCTTTGTCTGCATCACGGTTTAACTGAACCAATGCAATCACTGGACATTCAAACTCTTTCGCCATTGATTTGAGTTCACGGCTGATTGATGCCACCTCTTGAATGCGGTCTCTTTGGCTTGGATTGCGAAGTAACTGCAAGTAGTCAATAACGATGCACCCAAGTCCGATCTTCTTGTAGCGACGCTCTGCTTTGCGTACATAGGTACGAACTTCGCTTAATGTTGGCTTTTGCTTCGGCTCGATCCAAATTGGCAGCTTTGCATAGGCAGCTTGCGCATCCGTGAATGACTTCATCACACCTGACGACATACGAGCGTTGTGCAATTCGTCATAAGGAATGAAGCTCAGTGCGCTAATCATGCGATTGGCTAGAGTTTCTTTATCCATCTCAGCCGACACAAACAGCACACCTTTGTTTTTAAGTGCTGTGTCTAAAGCCAGCATCTGAGCCAAAGTTGATTTACCCGAACCTGGTCTACCACCAACAACACACAAATGCCCTTTTTGAACCGTACCGATCAACTTATCCAAAGTAGGCAGATTAAATCTCACACCTGATGGTTTGCCTGCTGCCATTGCTTCGGCTTTTTCGATCATCTTTTTCAAAGCGCTATCAATTGAATCTTCAAAACTTGCGCCCAAGTTGTTCTGATCCTGATTGTCTGATCCGCTAAATAAGCCCTCTGCTTCTGCAAACACATCATCAAGATTTAGATCATGAGCAATCATGGCAATCTTCTTGCCGATTTCCTCAACCTTACGGTGTGATTTCAGTTTGTTGAGTTCAGATACATAGCTACCCAAGTTATAAAAACTTGATGGTGATTCAGACATGAGCGTCATTAGGTAGTCGGTTGCATCAACCAACGATTTACTTTGATTTAGTTTCTGTTCAACTAGTACAGCGTCATAAGGTTTTCCAGTATCAGCCAATTCTGAAATGGCTTTAAAAATCTCTTGGTGCTTTGTTGAGAAGAAACAGTCTTGCGTTAAATCACCTGCAACAGTTTCATAAGAGTTTTGAACTGTCATTAATGCAGCAAGTACACATTGTTCGATTGCGATATTGTGGATATCAGACATCACCAAGCTCCTTTTACTGTTTTAAGGTTTTGAGGGATTGGTGCTGACTGATTAAATACTGGTGCTTGAGTTGTCCAGTAATCATTCTCCCAATTCTTTTGGTTTAACCATGCAGTTGGTGCTGGAATAAATTCACCATCTTGTTTAATCCAAGACTGATCTTGTTTTTGAGCATTTAGAATTTTGATCAATGTTTCAGTAGTCACAACTGATTTGTATTTTTCAAAAGTTTTAAATGTTCCTGACTTGTCTGATTTACGCTTACAACGTGGATATGCTTCCCAAAATTTTTCAAAGTCTTCTGAGTACACCCCTTGTTTTTGATTAGTTGTTTTTATATTTGTTTTTGTGTGTGGAAATTTTCCACTAGTAACTGGTGGAATTTCTCCACTAGTATGGTGTAAATTTTCCACTAGTGGAGATTCTACTAGTGTAGAAAATACACCATCATTTAGAGCATAAGATTTAGCTGCTTTAGCATTCTTTTGCGCATACTCTTTCACAAAACTAAATTCAATCAGTTCATTAATCGCCTTGATTACAGTCTTGCGTGACAAGCCTGTGATTTCCTCAAATTGAGTTAATGAGATAGCGTCCTTGTTCTTCTGCCAGCCGCGAGTTTTACGAACAATCACGATATACAATAGGTTTGCTGTAGGACTAAGCTTCTTCATTGCTTCATCAACGAAAGCGTTCGGAATCTGGAAGCTGTTAGGGATAAAATTACTCACAATCTCCCCCTTGTTTGAATTCTTCGTATTCATCCTGCACTTCTTCAATGTGAAACATATCCAGATCAGCGTCATACAGATCGACAACCGGGCAATAGTGGGAAGCAAAGTCTGGATGTTCTTTGTCGTATTGATCGATGAATTGGCGGGTTAGTTGGTTCATGCCGCACCCCGCAAATTAAACTTGGCTAATTCGCCTGCAATCCACTCGATACCTTTTGGTGTAAACAAGGCGTGATTAAATGCGTGGCCTGAATCACTTACGCCTGTTTTGACATGAAAGCGCTTTGCATCCACATGGTTTTGGTATGCAGTCCACTCACCATTGAGCTTGTACATAATTCGGTTTGACTCTAGGAATTCACGGAACTTGTATTCCTTGATCCGCAATAACTTTGCAACTTGGCGGAATGTTTTATTGCCATTGCCTGCAACGTATTTGTCCACGAATGCAACTTTAGGGGCTTGGATTTCTAACTGTTGAATAGCAGCCTGTTTTTGCTTTTCTTCTTCAATCCACTTTTTGGCGCGTTCGATTGGGTCGTCAATCATGTACGACGGTTTGCTTACTTGTAGCTCTAATTCCTTCCAGCGCTTGATAACTCGATTACGCAAAACAATGCTGTAACCAGTGACCAAAGTCATTGTTAATTCTTCATCTAACAAATATTCGGTTTGTTGGCGGTTCATTGAGTCAAAATAGATATGCTCAAATTTGAGCGCATCTAAATTTAAGGATGTGAACATTACGTCGCAGTCACGCTTAACATTTCGATGTTCTTTTTCGCAAAGTTCTGCAATTACGCGAGTGCCCATAGTTTTCTGTTCAGAATTTCCGAACTGTGGTAAAATTGGCATGTTCATATTGGGTATCTCCTTTTGAACATAAGAGAAAGCCTGACCTCGACCGTCAGGCTTTCTTGTTTTTGTGGAATGGCAGACCGAGAGCTGGCTTTACTTCAAAACCCGAAACAACAGCACCATTTCGAACTTCTAAATAAATCTCACGACCTTTTTTAACTGCCGCACTAATTGCGGTTTGGTGGCAACCAATCTTGCCGGCTGCAACTTTTTGACCTTCTTGCTTAACTAGATCACTCAAAAGCAATGTTTCGATTTCCATAAAATAACAATATTAGCTAAACACGCAATAATACTAACATTGTTATTATCATCTTGCAATAACATTGCTATTTGTAGTTTAATAATGTTGTTATTAGGATTGAGAGCAAGTTGGGTTTATATAATGATGTGCATAATGGCTAGAAAACCACTGTCATCAGCTCGCCAGCAAGATGCTGAACGCTTAAAGTCTATTTGGGCATCCTATAAAGATAATGCGCGCGCTAATGGTAAAAAAGTAACTCAAGATGATGTTTCCGAGGCGTGCGGCTGGGCAACGCAAGGTGCTTTTAGTGCATACCTAAATGCCAGAACACCACTTAATTTTGATGCCTTAATTAAGCTGTCAAACTTTTTTGATGTTACGCCTTTTGAGATTAGTCCGGAACTTGCATCTAATATTGAATCTATATCTTCTGGTGTAACAGATAGGATGGATAATAATGTGCAGGCGGTTGAGTTTAATGGTTTAAAACGCATACCAATCCTGACTTATGTTCAAGCTGGGAAGTGGAGAGAAGCCATTCAACTGCCAGCCGATGATTACACCTTTGTTACTGTGGATACTAGTCCGTCATCTTTTGGTGCTTATGTTGTTGGTGATAGTATGCTCCCTGATTTCAAGGAAGGTGATTTAATTATTATTGACACTCAAGTGCCGCCACAGCCAACAGACTATGTAATGGCTGAGAGTGCTGACGGAATAACATTTAAAAAATACCGCTCCAGAGGTGTAAATGAAAATGGCGTTGAGGTTTTTGACCTTGTTCCACTTAACCCTGATTTCCCAACAATTCGATCCGACCGATCAAAGATTGAGATTATTGGCACAGTAGTGGAGCATCGCAGAACACTAAAAAGACAATCAAAATATAATTAATAACATTATTAAATATATGACCGCTTCGGCGGTCTTTTTTTTGCCTGAAAATGTAAACAAATAAAAAATTACTAACATTGTTATTGAATTAAAATAATAACAATGTTATTATTGACCTCGTAAACACAAAACGAGATAACCCATGACTCAGTTCAAAACTCTAGCTACAGGAACAAACCACACAAGCCTAATCTTCTGTGATGGTGAATTAAAAGTAGTTCGTCTTGGTGAAGTTATTGCAGTTATCACGAATTGGTAAACACAAAAAAAGCCCCGAACAATCTTGGCGGATGCGGGGCGTGAACTACGAGGTCTATTATGGATAGTAACAAGAAACAAATCAAGTTTGCTGGTGGTGCTCTTGCACTTGCAGCATTCATTATCGGTGCATTTTCAATATCACCTGCCTCCACTACCGCACCGATTGATGACAATCAAGTTGTCGTTACAGGTGACGTAAAGCTTAAGCAAAAACTTAAATTTTGTGCTGAACAATGCCCTGCGCTAATCACTATCGGTGATTACGAAGTATTTGTTGAATATGGGCTTGATGGTGAGTCAATTCGCTATATGGAACCAATGAGCGTCACTAAAGATGGCATCGAAGTAAATGCATATATCGATCAGGTAGATATTCAAAATATTAACGCTGCGATTTTGCGAGGTGATTAATGAACACCAAAGCTAACACTTTAATCCTTGCCCCTGTCTTCCCTGATTTTGAAGTAGCTGAAGACATTGTTATTCAAGACGGCAAGGTTGAATTCACACTTCAGTATCGCTTCGACTTTATCAGTGATGGGTCTATTGAATGCAGTATGCCATTACTTGAATGCACACAAGGTTTTGCAGTTGGTGATTCAGATCCACAAAACTGCCATGAAATTGATATCCCTGCTTTTAAAGCAATTGAAAACACACTGGTAACTGTAATGAAAACTGATGCTGTGGCAACTAAAGAAGGCAATGAATTTGTCTTACTTCCTGAGCAGTTGCGTGCGTTGAATGTGTTGATTGTGGATTGGTGTGAAGAGCAGTTTTTGAAGGAATCTGAACAGCAAGCTACTTATGTTGCTGAGGATATAGCAGAGGAGATTTACGGATGAATAATCAAACTAACGAGTCGTTCTCTTTTCAAAAAGCTGAACGTAAAAAAGCAAAACTAAAGCTCAACTTAAACGGCCCAAGCGGTTCAGGCAAAACTTACTCGGCACTCCTAATGGCAAGCGGAATATCTTCTAGAATTGCTTTGATTGACACGGAAAATGAGTCAGCAAGTTTGTACGCAAACGATTTTAAGTTTGATACCTTGCCTTTGCGCCCCCCTTACACTCCTGAGCGTTTTGCAGGTGCTATTTTGGCAGCTTACAACATGGGGTATGAGGTTTTGATTATAGATAGCGCCTCACATGAATGGATTGGTACCGGTGGATGCTTGGAAATTAATGACATGACTGCTCGTACTAAATTTAAAGGCAATACATGGTCTGCCTGGTCTGATACCACCCCACGCCACCGTCGTTTTATTGATGCAATCCTACAGACCGATATGCACATCATCACAACCACCCGTGCAAAAACCGAAACCGTACAAGGTGAAGGCAAAAAGATTGTGAAATTAGGGATGAAGGCTGAACAGCGTGATGGTTACGAGTATGAATTAACTGTTGCTCTTGATGTTGTTCATGACAATCACTTTGTTACACCAACAAAAGACCGCACCAAGCTATTCAATACTGATGGCGAAATCATCACACGTGAGACTGGTGAAAAGCTTGTTGCTTGGCTAAATGATGGTAAGAGCCAAGAAGAGGCTCTGCAAGAGGCTTTTTCTGAAGCTTTATCACGAATCAATTTAACAAACGATATTGCTGAACTTGGAATTATATATTCCCAATTCAAGGGTGCTGAGTGTGAAGCAGAAATTATAAGTGCTTGCAGCTCTCGTAAAACAAATCTCACTCAGCAACAAGGAACAGCATAATGACTACTTTATATGACTTCGGCTCTGCTCTTGGTGACACTGTTGAAAAAATCCAAGATCTATTGGATGAGGGTATTAGTGCTGATGATGAGCGTGTGCAAGAGCTTCTTGAGCAAATGGTTGCTCAAGAAGAAGATTGGGAGAACAAGGCAGTTAATGTTGCCAAGTACCTCAATCAATTGTCTAAAGATGAGGTGATGATTGACTCGGAAATTCTGCGCCTAACCAATAAGCGGAAAAATATTAGCAACGCCTATGCAAATCTATCTGGCTTATTGATGTGGCAGATGGAGAATTTTGGGAAGCTAGAAATTAAAGACTCTTTATTATCTGTAAAAATTCGTGAAAACCCTATCTCGGTTGTTGTTAAGGATGAGGATGCTATTCCTTCTCAATTCAAGGCCATGAAAACCACCATCACTGTGAATAAGAATGCGCTGAAATTAGCTTTTAAAGAAGGTGCAAAAATTGAAGGTGTGGAGTTTGTGCGCACTAAAAAGCTTGCGATTAAGTGAGGTGGCTGCATGAAACTACCAAACAGCATTTCACCCGCCTTTATCGAATGGCTAGATCGTGGCGGTCACAAAATTGAACTCAAGAAAAACGCCATGATTGTGAAAAAGCAATTTAGCGATGGTGTGAAACGCAGCGTGATTCCTTTCGAGCGTCACGAAATTAAAGAGTTTTACGAATTGGACGAATACCTATCCCAGCGTTATGAGCTTTTTCTAAAGCAGTATTTCAATAATGGGAAAAGCTTTGTTGATGACTTGAAATGGGCCATGGCTGGCAAGTATCGCAAGGCTGTGATGATGAATAATTTGGCGAAGGTGGCGTGATGAGCACATTGAAAGATTTAAACAAGCATCTGTTTGATCAGTTGGATCGTTTAGCTAAGGCTGATAAAGATGAGCTTGAAACTGAGGTTAAACGCGCTCAGACAATTCAGGGCATTAGTGCTGAGATTATCAAGGCACACGCTACTCAGTTGGATGCGGTTAAGTTGGTCGCTCAACACAAAGGCTTAAATCAGGATCAGCAAGCACCACGCATTGCGCTTGGCGATATGAATGTCGAGGTTTAAATGAAAGTTAAATACACACCTGAAATGGATACCTTTTTGATTAAGCACACAATCCTGCCTCGCAAGGAATTAACCGAGCTTTTTAATGCTGAGTTTAGTGTGAGTGTCAATGTGGATCAGATTAAGGCTCACTGCCTCAGGATTGGTGCTAAAACTGGCCGTACTGGTCGCCTGGAAAAGGGTCATGTTACTTGGAATAAAGGCATGAAAGGCTATAAACCAAGTCCTGAAACCATGTGGAAAAAAGGCAATATTCCCCACACTTCAGCACCAGTTGGTTATGAGTACATCACGAAAGATGGCTACATCGAGCGCAAGTTTGAGGGTGAGCGTCAAATGAAGCTCAAGCATAAGTACCTATGGGAGAAGGCTAATGGTCCTATTCCTAATGGTCACGCATTAATCTTTAAAAACGGCATTAAAACCGATTGTCGCTTGGATAACTTAATGTTGGTAAGCCGTGCGGAATTGCTTGCAATGAACCGTAAATTTAAAGAATTGCAGCGACCTGAAACAAAGGAAACCGTTGCGCTTTTAGCAAAGCTTTATGTGCAAAGTCAGAATATTGGAAAGGTGGTGTGATGGATATTCAGAAAGAAAGAGAAGCGTTTGAAAGATTGCCTTTAGCTGAATTGGCAATCAAAAGTGAATATGTTTATTACAACGAAGAAACAAATTCATATTGGCCCAATGAGGGTTTTTGCCCATCAGATGCCCCTGAAACAATGAACTTTGCTTGGGAAGCATGGAAAGCAGCCAAAGCCCAAGCGGTGCCGGAGTGGTTTGACTACACAAAACAGTCGCCTCAAATGGATGGGAATTATCAAATCTTTATCAAAGGCGAGCAAATTACAGCTAAATGGGTGTCTCGATTTGGATTTGCCGACCCCATCGAAGGCGATGCATTGAGGCAAGAACTCATTACTCACTGGGCTATGCAGCCTCAATCACCAAAAGCACAGGAGCCAGCCAATGACTGAAATTCAATTAACAAAACTTCAACTGGCTAACTATGTTTGCGACGAGCTACACAAAGAAATGCCATTTGATCTGATTTTTAATCAGGACGAATTCGTGCCATTTATGGAAATCATTGACGCTTCAAATCTTAATATTGGATTTCCAGTCAAGAACATCGGTGACAAGATTCATGTCGGTGTAACTAAAGTGAATTCAAACGCTCTATATCAGGCGCTGAGCAGCTATATAAAGGAGCACGACCATCCAAGTTCTGATATTGATCGGTTTATTGCAAGCGGTGAATTTGATAAGGCTTTTAAAGATGTGTTTGGGTTGCCGAGTGGCGTGGTAAAGTCTTTGGGAGAAGTGTCGTGAAATTCTATGAAAGAGTGATCAGCGATTTTGGTGGTTATGAAAAGTGCAAGGATATTTTAAGCCAACCCAACATTAATTTTATTATGAATGCTCAGGGATTGCGCGAACACATGCTTGAATACCGCCGCCAGCACAATATTTTTGAGGTTGGGGATAAGGTTGTTTATCGCAACTTACCGCACGAAAGATTGTTTTATGTCAAAGCGGTTTTAGATGGATCAATTGTTTTACACGAGTGCTGTGATGAAGTAGGTGCAAGGTGCTTTAGTGAATTTGAACCGTATAGTGATATTCAGCACGCCAACGATGAAGAAATCAAAGCGGGTAAAAGATTGGAGGTGAAGTGATGGGAGCATTACAGTTTTCAACTTATGACTACTTGTTTTTAAAGCATCGCTCTGTTGTGGTGAAGTTGCTCGATATTGCGGATGAATACTACCCGTCCCTAAAAAAAGCGACTGTGCATCAGATGGCGACCGAAAACAAGTTTCCCTTTCCAGTGTTTAAGCTGGATCAGAAAAGCCGTACAGCGCCATATTTCGTAAACTTGCGGGATTTGGCAGATGCGCTAGATAAAGAGCATCGAAGCGCATCAAAAGACTTTGCTACATTTCACCAATGATCTGTAGCAGGTCATCTAGCTGTAAAATGTTCACCCTCTTTTTTACTGACACATATCGCTCAAGGCTGCTCCACGTGTCATGCAATGTGACTTGCTGTATTTGCGGAATAGTTAATCCATTCTCAGCAAGTCGTGTTGCTCCCTCATGCCTTAAATCGTGAAACCTAAAGTCACTCATACCTAAAATGTGGCAGGATTGGTTAAACTCGGATGCTATAGCAACAGCAGACAATGGTATAAGTAAGTCACTATCACCACCCATCTTTAGCATTCTTGATCTTGTATCATCCTGCATTAGAAGCTCAATGATTTTTTGACAGTCTGAAAGCACGTTGAAGTGTTTGTGATTCCCTTTTGAGCCGTTAGGGTTTTTTAAATCTCGAACCATCCATGATTGATGTTTTTTATCATAATCGCTTAACCGTATTCGGGTTATCTCTGCTTGTCGCCTGCATGAAAAAATAGCGAATAGAACAATTAAGTGCATTGGGTAAGCAGTCCGCCCACGATTCCATTTATCGAGATAATGCAGCAATAGGTTTTTTAATTCAGCATTGGATAGCAATCTATCTCGCCTATCTGACTTCTTGATCTGTCGGGTCTTTCTGAGTTGTAGGCAGGCATTGTTAAATTCATTCAAATTGACATTGATGCGCCACATCACAGAAGCATGAGTCAAGATGGATTTAATGTTTTGGAGTTCATTTAAGATGGTTGATGGCAAGACTGGGTCAAGGCCTAACTTGCTATAGCCTTTCTTCCGCAGAGCCACATGCTCGGAAACATGGGTGGCATTAATTTGCTCTAAATACACCTTGGCAATAGGTAGTTTTGCAATTAGATCAAGCGACCTGTTTTTAGTGCGACCAAATTCATCGCCCACTTCTTCTTTATATTTTACAATAGCAGCAGCAATCGTCATTGACTTATTATTGATACCAAGCAAAATATCAGGATTATCTGCTATTTCTTGCTCACGCTTGTTGAGCCAGTTTGATGCAGTGCGCATGGTGCCAAAGGTTTTGCTTTCCTTGTATTCAGGTAAACCAGTGCGTTTAATGCGTATTTCAGCACGATAACGGATAGCACCGCTGACGCTTTTGCGCTGTGTGATTGTTCCCATTTTTACGCCATTTTATGTTTTTCTCAGATGGCGTAAATTATGGCGTAATTCGATAAGCTTTAATACTTGTTAATCTGTATTAATCGTTATTAATCGGCAAGCGGCTTATTTAATTAAAGTACTGTAATTTATAATAAAACAGATAAGATATTGATAATTAAAACATATTTAGCATTTATATTAATGTGTTGCAAGATTGGATTAATGAGCATGCATGGGGTTCAACTTGGCAGCGTGAAGGCGTTTTACCCCGTAAATATCGCTCACTGATTACTATTGCATTTTTAACAGCACAAAAAAGTCCGACAGAACTCAAAGGTCATGTCCGAGGTGCTTTAAATAACGGGGCGACTGTAGAAGAAATTCAGGAAGTATTACTTCATAGTTTGCCATATTGTGGTGCACCAGCGACTCAAGAAGCCTTTCGTGCGGCGCTTGAAGTCATTAACGACTATCAAAAATCTGAATAAGATACTGCGTTATAAAACAGTTTTAGAAAACTACGCTTAGCGTGGTTTTCTAAAGGGTTTCATCTTGTTTTTAACTTACGACCTTAAATGCAGTGAATCCCGAATCAAATCCAGTAGACATTAAAATTATAGAAGAATTCATTCACTTCAAATCGAACTTGATATCCCAATTCTGTAAGCTCAGCAGATAAACTTCGAATCTCTTCTAAAGCTAAATGCTTGGGTAAAACCGTAAATACGGCGGTATTCCCCTGTTTGGCATTTTCCTCAATCAGCAAAGCCAAACGTGTCTTATATAAGGCGATATCTAAATTGGCTTGACTGGATAAAACTTTGGCATGTTCAGCGGGTAAAAAGCTCATATTCTTATACGCTTATCTGATTATTATTGCTTATAAATTAAGCCAAATTCAGCAAAGCGTGCAATGCATTTTTGTAATTGATATTTCAATTACAAAGCGCATTGTTTGGCGCAAACGATGCTCTTCAAAGCGATATACAAAAAAAGGTACTCAAAAGAAATCCCTCATGACGAGGGATTTTCTATGCTAGCGGGGTAATGGAATATATTGCGAGTCACTGTTTTGAGTTTGCGGTTTACGCTCTCCCACTTGTACAGGTAATGTCATCACCTTTCCGTCTCGCTCAATGTCAATTTGCATAGTGCTCAATGGCGCTTGTTGTGCAACGTAGTTGATTAAATGCGAAGTCAAGGTAATTAGCTCATTATTCACTTTCATGATTTTATCACCACGTTTTAAACCTGCTTGTGCTGCAGGTCCATTGCGAATGACATCTGCGACAATCACGCCATTCACCCGTGGATCTAAAATATTTTCTTGTTTAATTGGAAGTAAACTAATACCTAACCAACCACGTACCACTCGCCCATCTTTTAAAATAGCGTTCAGCACTTGTTGGCACACTTTTGCAGGAATGGCAAAACCAATCC
Organism: Acinetobacter sp. YH12231; assembly: GCF_013417755.1. Classification (NCBI taxonomy): domain Bacteria; kingdom Pseudomonadati; phylum Pseudomonadota; class Gammaproteobacteria; order Moraxellales; family Moraxellaceae; genus Acinetobacter; species Acinetobacter sp. YH12231. Next base: position 60,206 of record NZ_VPDJ01000010.1, on the reverse strand, counting down.
CCAAAGAGCCACCTGACTGCGAGAAGATCGCGGTATTTACACCAATTAAGTTCCCTGCAACATCAATTAAAGCACCACCAGAGTTGCCGGGGTTGATCGCCGCATCTGTTTGAATAAAGTCTTCGTAAGTGTTGATTCCCAAATCTGAACGACCTGTAGCTGAGATAATCCCTTGCGTAACCGTCTGACCCACGCCAAAAGGGTTACCAATCGCTAGGACGACATCACCGACTTCATTGCCACTTAGCTTAAACGGTAAAACCGGTAATTGACTCATTTCAATCTTAATCACAGCTAAGTCTGTATCTGGGTCTGTGCCCACAACTTTCGCTTCAGCACGACGACCATCATGTAAAGCCACAACGATCTGATCGGCCTGTGCGATCACGTGGTTATTCGTCAAAATATAGCCATCTGGACGAACAATCACACCTGAACCTAAACTATTTTCGTTTTGATTGGTTTGATCTGGAAGTTGATTACCAAAAAACTCACGGTAAACAGGATCATTTAATAAAGGATGATCCAATTGTTTCACTTTTTGCGTAGTGAAAATATTGACAACCGCTGGAGCAGCAACTTTTACCGCAGCACTATACGAAACTACACCGCCTGTACGCGACGTATCAATGAGAGGCTCAACCTTTTCTGCAGGCATTTTAACCCCATCTGGGGCAATGGGTGCTTTAGGTTTTTGAACCTGTTGCCATGTAAAGAAACCGATGATCACAAGTATTAATAATACCCAAGGTAACCATGTAAAGGTCCGACGCACGTCTATATCCTCTAAATTTTATAATTCATTGATGGCTAAATAATTTATATCGTATTGTAATGTAATATTTTCAACAAACTTAAAAATAAACACAGAGATTTGTGATTCTTTAGTTACAATTTAAACAATCGTAAATTTTGATGCATCTTTTTGAGATTTTGGACAGTATATGGCTCAGTTAAGTGAAATTATTCAATGGTGTGACAGCACACTCAAAGCACATGAATTTAAGGACTATGCTCCCAACGGCTTGCAAATTGAAGGCTCAGCAGAAGTGCATAAAATTTTATGTGCAGTTACCGCGTCACAAACAGCGATTGAAGCCGCGATAGCAGCGAAAGCTGATTTGCTATTGGTACATCATGGTTATTTTTGGAAAGGTGAAGCTTACCCAATCACTGGTATGCGCGGCAAACGCATCAAAAGCCTGATCAAAAAAGATATTTCATTAGTTGGCTATCACTTACCTTTAGATAGTCACCCTACTTTAGGTAATAATGCAGCGATAGCAGATTTGCTCGAATTAGAGAATATTGAAGCCTTAGATCCTACTGAGCGCAATCCTATTGGCAATGTTGGTTATTTAAAACAAGCCATGACTCCAGCGGCGTTTAAAGAGTTCGTTTCTGAAAGATTAGGATTTGATGCCATTCACCTGCCAGCAGATAAACCCTCTATTCAAAAAATTGGTTTTTGTACGGGCGGCGCACAGGACTTTATTGGCAAGGCGGCTGCATTAGATTGTGATGCGTACATTTCAGGTGAAGTGAGTGAACGCACTTTTTATGAGGCTGAAGAATTAAACGTGCATTATTATGCATGTGGACATCATGCAACCGAGCGTTATGGTGTACAACGACTCGCAAAAGCTATTTCAGAACAGTTCAATATTGAGTATAGTTATTTCGAATTAAACAACCCGATTTAATTTAAATCGTCTTGGTCTTTGGCTCAGTCCTTATACGTATATTTTCAGGCTTTATTCTGTATTGTTATTTATAAGCAATGCGCATTTTACTGCAAGAATCTATTACAATAACGGCACTTAATGTCAAAACCCAGCAAAATGCAAGGAATTGAAAACATGACAACGATTACTTTACCAGCGTTACCTTACGGTTACGAAGATCTTGCTCCGCACATCAGCAAAGAAACTTTAGAATACCATCACGACAAACACCACAATACTTATGTGGTTAATCTAAACAAAGCAATTGAAGGTACTGACCTTGCTGGCAAAACTTTAGAAGAAATCATCACTGCTGTTAAAGGCGATGCTTCTAAAGCTGGTATCTTCAACAATGCAGCCCAAGTATGGAACCACACATTCTACTGGAACTGTATGGCTAAAAACGGTGGCGGTAAAGCTACTGGCGCTTTAGCAGCTAAAATCGACGAAGCTTTCGGTTCTTACGAAAAATTCGCTGAAGAATTTGCAAATGCTGCTGCAACTCAATTCGGTTCAGGTTGGGCTTGGTTAGTTGCTGACGAAGTAAACGGCAACCTTTCTATCCTTAAAACTTCAAATGCTGACACTCCACTTGCTCACGGTAAAGTTGCTGTGTTGACTATCGACGTTTGGGAACACGCTTACTACATCGACTTCCGTAACGCTCGTCCTAAATACATCTCTACTTTCTTAGAAAGCCTAGTGAACTGGGACTATGCAAACGCTAAATATGCAGGTCAAGCTGCTGGCGTTGAAAAATAAGTTTTAAAACTTATTCAAAAGTCAAAAAAATCACCCTTTTAGGGTGATTTTTTATGCTTTAAATATCATACTGCCACAACAAACAATATTACACAAAAGAATGAATCAAGAGCCATTACTAATCATAAAAGCAAAATATACCAAAATATTAGTGATGTTTATCTTTATCACTATAATCCAGTATGTGAGTTACTCTTATGTTCAAGAATCTATTAAATATAGTTTTAATTCAGCACTAATACTGACTGGATTATCAATTATGGAATTCGTCTTAATTTTACTTATCATCAAAAATGGACTGCCACAAATTAGATTTTTCGAAAGTCATTGTATAATTCAACTTTATATAATGAAAATTCAGTTTAACTATGATCAAATAGAAAGCATATCCATTAACAACACAAAAAGTCACTACAAACTATTACCTGTCGGTAATGAATATTTATTAAGGATTGTATTCAAACACAATCAAAATCTTTTTAATCTATACCAAAACACCATTAAACCTGTTATGTCTTTTTCTAAATTTCATTTAGATACCTTCGCAAACCATCAAATTTTAGAAATATATTTATTATTCCAAATTATAATTCCTTTAGATCAAGAGAAACGCATAACTACGCTTAAAAATTTAAATCTACAAAATTTGACGATAAAGCAAATCAGCAACCTAGATGATATAAAAAACTTCAAAAATAACCACTATTTAAGAAAAAATTTCTAGACTTGAACAATAAAAAAACATTCAAATAGTCATTTCATCAAATCTGCTTGACCACTTTAAAATTCATCCCTAAAATGCGCATCAGATTCTCCAATAGCTCAGTCGGTAGAGCGACGGACTGTTAATCCGCAGGTCCCTGGTTCGAGCCCAGGTTGGAGAGCCATCTATTCTTCCATAGCTCAGTCGGTAGAGCGACGGACTGTTAATCCGCAGGTCCCTGGTTCGAGCCCAGGTGGAAGAGCCAGATTCTAAAAAACCCACTCATTACGAAGTGGGTTTTTTATTGCCTGTTGTTTAAGCAAAGCATACCTACTTTTTTGTTTATGCTTTCCTAAAAGTATCCGTATAAGTACTAACTTGTCTGATTCGGCTATTTTTAAAACACTTAATTTGATTTTTCTGTATTTTATTTAAATCAGGCTTGACCACCCTGCCATACATCTTTAGAATCCGTTTCAGATTCTCCAATAGCTCAGTCGGTAGAGCGACGGACTGTTAATCCGCAGGTCCCTGGTTCGAGCCCAGGTTGGAGAGCCAAATTCTAAAAGCCCACGCATTATGTCGTGGGCTTTTTTTATGCTCTAGGCTTTTATTTTTAAGATAAGAATCACTTGCTCTATGACCTAAGCTATTCACCGACCTCTCCTTCCACATTAGAAGCAATTATCAAAGCTTAAGTTTTAAAAACACTTTATATTAAAGGTGTTTATATTTAATACATTCAGCCTAAATTTTCTTATTTTTTGCAATTCCGACTTGACCTCACTGCATTTGCCCCATAGAATGCGTGCAGATTCTCCAATAGCTCAGTCGGTAGAGCGACGGACTGTTAATCCGCAGGTCCCTGGTTCGAGCCCAGGTTGGAGAGCCAAATTCTAAAAAGCCCACGCATCATGACGTGGGCTTTTTTCATATATGTAGTTTATTCCGTGCCAGATCTCAGTCAGTTCATATTTTTTATTATTGGTTGCTTGGCAACTTTTGCACTTGTCTGCTTAGTCTTTCCGAGACTGTTTAGAAGCAAACAAAAGTTTTTCCCACGTCGTGTAATCACTGCCTTTGAAAGTAAGATGTTTCATCGTTTAAATGAAGCATTTCCGAACTACCACATTTTAGCCCAAGTGGCTTTTAGCGCACTGATCACCAATCAAAATTATAAAATTAGGAATAGATTTAATCGAAAAGTCACTGATTTTGTCATACTTGACCAAACTTATAATGTGCTTGTGATTATCGAACTGGATGACCCTAGTCATATAGGCAAAGAGCAAGAAGATGCTGAACGTGATGCAATGCTTGAAGAAGCGGGCTACCGTGTAATCCGCTACACCAGTATTCCAACAGTTCACACGCTCAGGCATGATATAAATAAATAGTTGTAAAATACGTAAATCAAAATCAAACATTGAGTGAATGCGCATTGCATTCACATCGATAATGTAAACAGAATTTTATTGAGCATTTGACTCTTGAGCAGCCAGCACTTCTGATACTGCTTGGTCAGCCTCAGCAGCCAAAGCCTCATCTTGGGCTTCTTTAGCTTTAATGCGCTCAATCATTTCAGCTTGTTGTTGCTTATATTTTTCTTGGTTTTTGGCATCACTATTGACTGCAAGAAAAGCCATACTGACCAAAAATATAGGAATCAATAGCCCAAGTGCCATCAAAATGATCATCTTTTTGGTATTGGGCTTTGGCTTAACTTCAGACATAACGATTCTTTCATTTACATAAATAATTCGACGCCCAATATAGCAAAAAACAAAATTCGCTCAAGCCTTCATATCATTCTTTACTCTAACCAACTATACCCCCTCATTTTCACGGATTGAATGATTAACAATCCAATATTCAATAAAAAAAGGAGACATGCTCCTTTTTTATTATTTAAAAACTTAGCTTGAAGCAACTATACCCGTACAATGTGGACTTTGGCTCGCATCTTTTTGCTCATTGGTTAAATCAATACCTGTACCTGCGGACATTTTAGCTTGAATAAATTCGACCGCTTGCGCATTTCTACAGATAATCGCCTGTGTATGACTTGCTTTTGGCACAATATCCAATAAATATCCATCCTCATATTTTGCCTGTGGGAAGTATTTCACCGCTTGCAATTTCATATTTTCAAATAAAGCTTGAGTCACAGGAGGTAATACAGCTTTATCTTCTTCACCTTGAATAATATAAACAGGGGCTTTAATTACTTTGGCAGCAGTTGCATTCGTCGCTGGCTGATTATCATTTAAAAATTTCTGAACAACGGGATCGGTATCGATTTTATTCAAATCAATTCCGTACTGTGAAACCATATGCGTTGGATCTTTTAAGAATTCAATCACAGCTGCTTTAAACTGTTCTTGCAAACCATTTGCGCCATTTGGATCGGCATAACTTAAACATGCACCATCATCCCCTGTACGTCCATAGGCTTTTTCTGCAATAACACCAGCATCTGCAGTAAAGATATTTTTTAAATCATAATTTGGCTCATAGGCTTTAATACCCGAACTGGTCAATGCAGCATATGCCAAAAGCTCAGCATAGCCATCTGCAAGTTGCCCCATTAACGCATCTGCTTGCTGTGCATTGATTATGTTATTTGCAAGCGCGTAACGAATTTGAAGCAATTGTTCATCTAAGATATTGACGCCCTTACTCACGCCGTTGTCATCCAGATTTAAAGCAGGATCAAGATAGATCTTAATAATCGTCCCCAAACTCGATGCAGGTGCGGCTGCCACTGCCCCTTTATAGTTTGCATCCGTATTTGCAAATTCCGCCGTCCCTAAGGATGCATGACCACCTTGCGATTGACCGATCGACATCCACTGACCATTGAGTTGCTTACCATAATGTTCTTTTGCTGCTTTAACCGCAGTAAGTGCCGAATTTGCCGCACTCGATAAATTGAGGTATGGATGCACCCCCTTCGTACCTAAACCTTCATAGTCTGGTGCCACAATTACATAACCTGCCGCCATAAGCGTATTAGCTAGAATTTTAAAACGTGGATGAATTAGATTTTTACTTGGCGCACATTCATCTCCAGCCCCGACTGTTCCATGCTCCCATACCACAACACGATACCCATCTTTAGGTTGTGTAGCTTTTGGAAATAATACTAAGGCTGTTGCTGTTGCTGCTTTCCCCTGCACATTGGTCATGTTATACGTCATGACTTTAATGGACGATGTATTGTCTACAGTATCTAAAGCATAATTTGCTTCAGACACAAATGTTGATTTTTGATTCGAAGATGATGAGTCATTATCATCGTCATTACACGCGGTTAAAGACAGCATAGAAACTGCAACTGTCAGAGCTAATGCTATTTTTGAACTTTTCATAAAATATCCTTTTTAATCATTATTCTTTAAGCATGAAACTACATGCCTTTTTATTAATGCATAAAAAAAAGCACCCAAATAGGATGCTTTAGCTCATTTTAAACAGTTTCAGATCAATGACATTAAAGCGTCAGTGCCATGAAAATTCCAATAAAAATCATAAGCCCTACCCAACGGTTATGGCGAAACGCCCAAAAACATAACTGCGGATCACGGCCTTTGGTTTTAGTCCACTGGTAAATAAAATCGGCAGCCACAGCCAACAACGCGACCAAACCGAATGGCATCAAGAGATCTTCTAAATACAGTGCAGAACCAATTAGTACAATACTAAGCACCTGCAATAATGAAATAATTTCAATATCGTATTTACCAAATAAAATCGCAGTCGATTTCACGCCAATTTTCAAATCATATTCACGGTCAGTAATGGCATATTGTGTATCATACGCAACGGTCCACGCCAAATTACCAAAGTACAATAACCAACACGTTAAATCAGGTGTTTGCCCTACTGCGGTGTAAGCCATAGGAATCGACCATGAAAATGCCGCGCCTAAAAATACTTGTGGCAGATGCGTGTAGCGTTTCATAAAGGGATAAATGAACGCTAAAAACAATGCACCAAAGGACCAATAAAAAGTTTCTATCGGTAAAAAGAACAACATACATGCGCTAGCAAGCACCAAGATCAAGAATACATATATGGCTTCTTTAGCGCTAATTACGCCTGTCGCTAGAGGACGATGCTTGGTTCTTTCCACAGCACCATCGACTTTACGGTCAGCAAAGTCATTAATCGCACAACCTGCTGCACGCATAAATATCGTACCCAAAATCATAGGAATCAAAATACTGAATTGCGGTGTTCCTTGATTGGCAATCCACAGTGCCCACATAGTTGGCCAAAAAACCAGTTCCGTGCCAATTGGCTTATCGAAGCGACATAAATAGTAATAAGCTTCTAAACGCTGCTGCCAAGTAATCTTTTGCACCACGGCCATGACTGTCCTTCATCTGGTAATGTTATTTCTGCAAATATTGCTCAAAACTCGCTAAAAAAGTTTCCTGAACTATAAATTTACAACCATGCCAAGTATAACAGCTCTGACGTGTCCAACCATCGTCTAGCCACAGTACACGCCGCTCACACTTCGGATTGGTACGTTGAAATAAAAAATGTCCGATGGGTTTTTTTCCAATATGCTGAAAAATCCGCGCACGGCCTTGTATACTGAGGATTGGAAATATACTTTTTGCCTTGACCCACGGCTCAGCTTCACAGCCATATAAATAACTTTCACGTACCCAAGCTGTGTGCTGTATTGGCATTTGTAGCCACCGTGCATCTTGAAGCGTCATACGTTGAAATTGCTCAATACTCGGCTCAACCTTAAATACGCCTTGGGCAAAATCTGTTAATTGTTGGGTTAATGAACCCGAAGCATACAACCATGTTCTTAATTCACGAGACATTCTTTTATCCCGCATTTCGCATGCTTGACGCTGCATATTTCATTTCCCTTATAAGCATTTGCTGAGTATAGCGAATCCTTAGTGTAACCAACTCAACATCGTTTTTCATGACCCATAGCTTGTTTTCAGTAAAATGAGCAAAACCAAAACGGCTTAAGTACTTCATTACATATGCAATCAACACAAACCTCACATACACAGTATGATGTCGTGGATAACCACTAAATTACACAAGCATAATGTTTCCATATAACCCACTACATGTTTTTATTTTTTTCGTTTTACTTTGTGCCAATATCACGGTTCAAGCAAAATCTATTGCACTCAGTTTTGATGATGGATTAAATCCAGTGTTTAACGCACAAGCGGAACAAATCAATGCCCAAATTTTAAAACATCTGCATGATCAACAAATCAAAACTATTGTCTTCCCTAGCCTGATTAAAATTGGCGATTATCAAGGTAAACAACTGATTCAAGCGTGGGGACAATCTGGCCATCTGATTGGCAATCATAGTGCACTGCACCAAAATCTGAATAAAGAAAATGTCACTGTACACGATTATCTGCACAGCATTGAACAGGCAGATACAGTGCTAAAAACGCTGCCGAATTACATCCGTATTTACCGTTATCCATTTTTAAAAGAAGGTAATAACGCTGAAAAACGTGATGCTGTCTATCACTGGTTAGAGCAGCATCAATACCGCATTGGCGGTGTGAGTATTGATGCCAGTGACTGGTTTTATAACCGGAAATATCTCGACTATGCCAAACAGCAAGACTTTGACAAATTAGAGCGTCTAAAACAAGCGTATATTGCTCACCTGCTTCACCGAGCAGATTATTATGACCAGCTTGCGCAGCTCACTTTACAACGTTCACCGCAGCATGTTTTGCTTTTACATGTAAATGCCATTAATGCCGCATTTTTAAAGGATGCCATTACTGCTTTTCAACAGCATGGCTGGACATTTATTTCAGCTGAGCGCGCCCTACAAAACCCACTATATACGCAGCACAGTCAAAACATCCCTGCGGGTGAAAGTGTGATTTGGTCGATTGCCAAAACAAAAGGATTAGAAAACTTACGCTACCCTGCCGAAGATGCACCATATGAAATCGACAATTTAAAACAGCATGGTTTGCAATGACGATTGGTAAATTGACAGATGCTCAATAAAAAATGACCTGCAACGTTGTAGGTCATTTTTTCAGTTCAATTTTTTTTAGTATTGAATTAAAAGTTATCTGTCTTGGCAATGGCTTCAAACTTGCCTTGCGGCGTTTTTATTAAAACCAACCCTTCGGTCGTAATATAAAAACTTTCAGGGTAATCAAACTCCAATGCCAGCTCTGGGTTTTTCAGCTCGACAAATTGAGCCTGTTTATAACCTTCAACTGTTATGCCCACTTCCAAATAAGTTACTTCTGAGAAGTTAAGTTTAAATCCCTTTGCCTGATCTGCTGGATCAATCCAAGGGAAAAAACCGGTATGTTTTTTTCGCGGTTTTGCCATGTTTAGATATTCATTCAACTCTTTGCCTTATCTTAACCCATCCCATAAAAAAACCCGCACAAGGCGGGTCTTTTTACAGTGAAATTCTGTACAGAATTACAAGCTGTAGTACATGTCGAATTCAACTGGGTGAGTAGTCGTGTTAAGACGACGAACTTCTTCAGTTTTAAGTTCGATGTAGGCATCAAGCATTTCTTTAGTGAACACGCCACCTTTAAGAAGGTAATCATGGTCAGCTGCAAGAGCTTCAAGCGCCATATCTAAGCTATGAGCCACTGTAGGGATTTTAGCTTCTTCTTCAGGAGGAAGGTCGTACAAGTTCTTGTCAGCAGCTTCACCTGGGTGGATCTTGTTTTGGATACCGTCAAGACCAGCCATAAGAAGCGCAGCGAAACCTAAGTACGGGTTCATCATTGGATCTGGGAAACGTGCTTCGATACGTTTGCCTTTAGGGCTAGAAACATAAGGAATACGAATAGAAGCTGAACGGTTACGTGCTGAGTAAGCAAGCATAATCGGCGCTTCGAAATGTGGAACTAAACGTTTGTACGAGTTAGTTGATGGGTTTGTGATTGCGTTCAATGAACGAGCGTGTTTGATCACACCGCCAATGAAGTACAACGCCATTTCTGAAAGACCAGCGTATTCATCACCAGCAAACAAGTTCTTGCCATCTTTAGAGATTGACATGTGAACGTGCATACCAGAACCGTTATCGCCAACCATTGGTTTAGGCATAAACGTAGCAGTTTTAGCATATTGGTGAGCAACGTTCCAAACAGCATATTTGAATTGTTGAACTTCGTCCGCTTTACGAACCATAGTGTTGAAGCTTACACCGATTTCAAGCTGGCAAGATGCAACTTCATGGTGATGTACTTCTACACGACCTGGACCCATGATGTCTTCGATTTTTGCACACATTTCTGCACGCATATCTTGTGAAGAATCTACAGGAGGAACTGGGAAGTAACCACCTTTCACACGTGGACGGTGACCAGAGTTACCTGCTTCGTAATCTTTACCAGTAGACCAAGCAGCTTCTTCAGCGATTAATGTGTGGCGCGCGCCAGACATATCGATGTCCCATTTTACTTCGTCAAATACGAAGAATTCTGGTTCTGGACCAAAGAAAGCAGTATCACCGATACCAGTTGATTTTAGGTATTCTTCCGCACGGCGAGCAATAGAGCGTGGGTCACGTTCATAACCTTGACCAGTTGAAGGTTCGATAACGTCACAAGTCACAACAACTGTAGCTTCTGCAAAGAACGGGTCGATAAAACCAGTTTCTGCATCTGGACGTAAGATCATGTCAGATGCTTCAATGCCTTTCCAACCAGCAATTGAAGAACCATCAAACATTTTGCCATCTTCAAACGTATCTTCGTCGATTGAATCTGCTGGGTAAGTTACGTGTTGTTCTTTACCCTTAGTATCAGTAAAGCGAAAATCGACCCATTTTGCGCCACTTTCTTGGATGAGTTGAAGGACCTTGTTCGCCATGCTCATTTTGCTCCGATGATTTTTTTGTGCACACTGAAGTGCGTGTTAGTAGTTGGTAGTTATTAAGCAATTACCGTACCAACTTTTAAAAGCTAAGCTAAAATACTGAATTCCTTATCAGAATAGAAGATTTTAGCTCCTTGCTTTTCGACTATTATACTGTGTGTAACAGTAAATGCACCATATTCAGCCACTCTTCATCACTTTTGTTTAAAAACTTCTCGCAGGTGTATCAAAATAGTGCAACTTGGTTTTGCACCAGTATGCACCAAAATGATTAATCGCTTTCAACGATAAAATTATTGGGATTTTATTAAAGCTTTAAGGTCGAATTTAAATACGATAGAAACTAATGGTTTAGCTAGTTATGGCTGGGAAAATACCAGCGTGATAACTATATTCATGATCGATATTTAGGTTTTTTGAGCCCTTAAAGCACTCTTTTTTTGAAGTAGATTTAACCATTTTGTTTTAATTTTGATCAATCTACCTTTGCATTAATTGTGCTCCATTTTGGTGATTTTGCTTCAAAACGGTTCATATTTTTCCAGCTAGAGCCTGAATTGCAATTTTTAACGACAGTAAGCAGATCTTTTTAAAATATCAATTGAACACATTTTAAACACTTAAATTCAGCCTATTGCTTTGTTCAACTTAAATCCTAAATTTATAAGTCGATAATTTGCTGAAATGATTTCAGTTGCGATGAACTTTGGCGAAATTGTTCAGCAGAAATTGAATAATATTTGCTATGATTGGCTGCATTCTAAATATTTCACTATTTTTCTATTTAAAATATCCACACGATATTTGGGTCAATATACAACTATTTAGAATCATTTCGGACTATTCTAAGCACAGTTAAGTGCATAAATTTCAAAGGTTAATACGCTCATGCTTTTGATGATCGAAAAAAAGTACTGAGATTCACACTACTCCCCATTAGTTCCTTTGACCTACATAACAGTCTGATTTGTTACAAAATAGGTTTGTATTAGTTCCTTTTAGTTCTTCTTAATCCGGTACATTTACGGGTAATATTGCGGGTAACCTTAAATTTACCCGTTCGTTACCCGTATGGCCTCCAATAAGCTTACAGATGCAAAAATTAAAACACTTAAACCACAAGAGAAAGTTTACCGAATATTAGATTCAGATCGCCTGTATATTGAAGTTCGCCCATCAGGTACGAAAGTTTGGCGTTTTAAATTTACGCATCAAGGTAAAGAGTCATCTATGAGTCTTGGTGAGTATCCATCAATCGGTTTAGCTGATGCTCGCATTTTGCGTGAAGAAATGAGGGCAAAACTTGCTAGAGGAGTTCACCCTGTTTTAGAGAGAAAGCAGCTCAAACTTGAAGAAGAAAGCAAACTAACAAATACTTTTAAAAATGTTGCTTTAGAATAATGCAGAGCGCCTAAGCTCTAAGACTGAAAACTACAAAAACCAATTTTCAGTTTCTATGGAAAAAGATGTATTTCCGGCTATCGGATCTAAAGACATTAAAGCCGTAACGTCAGCTGATGTTTTAGGTATTTTGAAAAATACTATTAAACGAGTTAGATCTCAAAAGAATCGTGGCACTGGTGAGGTTACAGCAATACAGAATAGGAAGTTTATTTGTGCTGTTATGCGATATGCCATTGCTACCCTACGCGCTGAGAATGATCCAACATATGCTGTTCGTGATGTGGTTATCCGCCCTGAAGTTACCCATGCAAGAGCATTAAGTAAAGATGAGCGTATCAAGGTCAGAACTCGCTTAGAAACTTACGGCGGCACTGAAACGGTAAAAAATGCTGGTCTTATGCTGCTTTACACGATGCTTAGAACCATAGAAATACGTCGCATGGAATGGTCTTGGGTAGATTTTGACGATCGCATCGTAACTTTTCCTAAGGCTGCCATGAAGAAAAGCCGCGAACATATTCTTCCGATGTCGGAACAAGTCTACGCAATTCTAAAAAACCAATATTTAAATTCTGGTAATAAAGTTTATGTGTTCCCTTCGGTTTATAAATCGGATTCAATGCTTAACCAGATGACCCTAAATAGAATGTTTCAACATTTAGCTATTGAAGATGTTTCAGCTCACGACTTGCGTGCTACTGCTTCTACTTTGCTGAATGAATATGGCTATGATGAGAAATGGATTGAAGCTCAACTTGCACATGCTGACGATAATAAAACCCGAGCATCATACAATCACGCAAAATATTTGGCTGATCGTAGGAAAATGATGCAAGATTGGGCTGATATGGTAGATAGATGGAAACAATAAAGCCTTCTATTGTTGCTGGGTACTTCTTTCTTTGAAGTACTTTATACAACCCTCTATAGATTCAGCATTTACGTGGTACAAGCCTAGAATATTATAGAGATTTTGTTCTTTCAGAATTGACCATATCTCTTTACAACTTCTGATGCCGAATAGTAATTAACGCTTTCTGTGTGCAGACTCATAACTTACCTTTATGTTTTGTTTTCAACCTTCTGTTTTAAACAATAAATAAATTTTAATTAACAGAAACGTTAAAAAACAGCACTGGGTTATGTATTTAGAACATAGTTATAAGACATTTAATTTACATTACAAAAATTATTAAACACATTTACCTAAATATAAAAACTTTTTAAAATATGCCTTTCCACCATCTGCATTTAAAATAAAATGGTAGCAAAACTTATCATATTTATTACAATGCTTATAATCATTATTATTCTGCTGAAATTCTTTATTCAACAATATTTCTTTAAAATTCAAATTTGTTACTTCAACAACTAGTTTTGTATCCATGACATTCACCTTTTAAACATAATGATTATTAACGGGATAAAGCAACTAGAAATCACTCAAAGTCAAAGGAGGTGTGGTCAGCTCCCCCTTTAACCCTGCATCAGAGACAAAAAACAACTCAATTATTTTTTTTATCTTGTTGTTGCTCTTTGTTTATTTGAGCCTGATCTTTTTTTTGCTCATGTTTACTCTGATGTTCACTAACTTGTTGCTGTTTTTGCGGTTGATTTTCCTGATCACTATCAGGTTGTTTATGTGAATCTTGATTCTGTTTAGAACCTGGCTGTTTAAAGTTTGGCATAACTACTTCCTATATTTGTCATTAGCATTAGTGACAAATACAGATTGGACCCTTTATTTATATATAGATACTATTTAAATGTATCAAGAAATATTATTAAACTTTTAGTAAAATACATTCTTATATTTAATAGCCTGTTATAACTAAAAATCAAATAAATTTTATATTTTAATTTTCTTAATTATATTTTATTACAAAAATAACCTGAAAAAATAAATATTGAATGCTATTTATTTAATCTCCAATTAAAAAAGCAGGTTCGAAATGAAAATTTTAAAACTATTAGGTGTAAGTATTTTAGCTGGCTGTTTATACAAGAAAATAAAAGCCAAGAAAAAATCTAAATGCGCCCTTGAAAATGATGCTGAAACTCAGACATCAACCACTGAATGAATTATTAAAAACTCATCATTTAGTTTTTAATACGTTTAATATCAAACTATTACTCTCAGTTTTTTATATCGAGAACACTAATGAATAACGGTGTTTATTTACTTATTTTTAAAAGTATTAATATTGATTTTGGCACCGGAATTTTGGTTGTGGACAACAACATAGCCAATGGCGGCGATACTATATATTCATATACTGGCGAAATAAATGATACACAGGTCGTGTTTGAGTTTATCAAACACAATGTTGAAGCACACTCACTCTTCGGAAATGTTGGCAAACTTAAGCTTAATCTTACATGTCACCCAGAGCCTGAGGGCTATCTAATGAAAGGTCATGTAGAAAATATCCAGTCTGTCCCACTGGTCATTAAAGCTAAATTTATAGGCCACATTGCTAAAGAGTCTAACTAGTAGCAGTTCAGCAGTAATTTAAAAAACATAGCCCTCACTTGAGGGCTTTTTATTATGGCCAAGCATCATTTAATCGTTTTGCATCAGCTGCGTGTTCATCAGCTCGTTGCGCCACTGTTCGATACTCATTGACGCATTTTTCGAGTACGACACCACTGGCACTGGCGTACTCAATGATGGTTTCTCGGGTAGCTGTGGACATACGATTTGAGGCTGTATCGATTTGCTTTGACAGCCGATCAATAGCGGACTTAGCGCTATTGCTATCAGCAATAATTTGTTTGATATCATCACGATGCTGAATCTCCGCTTTGAGTAGCTTTTCAGACCATTGTTTTTCTTTTGCGATAGCATCTGCTTTCGCTTTTTCAGTTAATGCCTCAGCCTTGGCTAGATCGGTTTTATATTTCGCATCAAGTAATGCGTAATCATCTTGCCAGTTTGAAACTCGCCATGTCTGCACACCAAAGCCGATAAGTGCAAGCAATAAAAAAGCCGCCAAAAAGATAATGACGGCTTCATAAAATTTAGCTAAAAATGTCTGAAACATTAGAATTCCTCCACTGGCAATAAATCAACTGTTTGCCCAGCTAAACTATGATTGCAATCAGATAAGAATTGAATCTTCCCATCAGTGATAAATGAGTGGCACTGGCTTGGATGCCCCTGATTTACCATCAATGAAGGCGTGAATGTTGGAGCATCTAAATTCCCATTAAAGCCCCATCGAATGCGATGTTGTTCACCAACATGGATAGGATGTAAGGTTTTGCATCCCGGACACTCAATAAAATAAATGCCATTTGACTCAAGCAAAATATTGCTTACTTTCTTAAATTCACCCATTCACTGCGCTCCCATACATTTAGAATGACGTTCAAGCTGTCGAATCCACACGCCATAACAGTTATTTGAGCGAACAGAGCAATCACGCTTGGCAGCGTACTTCCACTTGAGTAATGAGTTACATGCCTGCACATACTTACCTTGCTTTAAGTTGCGCAGCATTGAAGATGAGCGCCAATTCGCAGCACCGAAGTTGTAAGAGAAGTCCAGGTATGTATCGTATTCAATTTGAGACAACTTCACTCCTTCAAGCGACTTTCGAAATGCAATCTCATCTTTAGACACGTGCGCTTTTGCCCATTCTTGAGCGGTCTTGCGTGTGATTAGTGGATCAGTCATTTTGATTGGCTTACCATCTGGCTTGGTTGTAGATCCAATGCCCTGTGTTACAACCCCACCACTGTCTTTATATGGTTTTGCTGAGTAACCTTCATACTTTTCTAAGCCCACAAAAAAAGCAGCCGAAGCTGCTAATCCATACGTCCAATATTTAGTCTTGTTTGACATTGCATGCACCGTTTAGTTTTCGCTTAGTGAGCTCGTGAATTTCTTTTTCGCGCTGATTTCGTTGCCATGAGAAATAAACATTAATGAGTAAGCCCAGCACGGCAACACCTATACCTACCCACCCCATCCAATCAATGCCCATAAAAAAACCGGCAAAGCTTGCTGCTCCACCGGTCACTGTTGCTTTTGATCCCAAAGCTGCAGCTGATGTTTCTGCCACCGCTGCTGTCGTTTCAGACATGTTACCCCCTAATTTTAGGCAATAAAAAAGCACCTTTCGGTGCCATTGTTTCAATGATTCAGACTTCAATCTGACTGTGTTGACCTGATGGAGCTGGCCGTAAGATTTGTTGATTTGAAATGAATACACGTTGCCCAATGTTGTAGGCTGTCCCGCTTGTGCAAAGTACTGGTCCAGATCCTCCATTCACTTGAACACGATATTCAGGATGGCTAGCGGAAGTGATTGTTCCAATTAACTCAACATGCGTCGGGCTCAGTAGTTTACGAAGTTCAAATAAAGGATTAGTCACGATGGATGCGCTCCACTTTAATGGATTCAGTCACTTTGCCATGGTTAAATGAACCACTCACAGAATCAATGATTCCCCACCACTGTCCATGGAATGCCACAGTTTTACCTGGCAACATCTCACCAATTTCTTGAGAGACCGGCAAACCTGACAAGGTGTGGAATTCTTGAATATTGGCTTTGATTAACTCCATCTTGCCAAAGCTTGCACCCGACACGACATCAAACATTGGGCCAGTCACAGCTTCAAGAGGAATATCACCTGCAGTATTGCGCTGCTTCACAGTCAAGCTGTCGCCACTTCGACTATTCACAACATTAATGGCATTGTAATCGGCGATATAATCCTTGTTCTGCTCAATGGTCTGTTGAATCACAATACTTTGTGAAATTAGAATATCGTAGTCGTCTACAGTCATTGCATCCCAATAGCCCTTTTTATAACGAGTCAAGATTGAAAGCGTATTACCTGATTTTTGACTATAGATGAAACCTCCGCCAGCTTCGACCACTTGTTTAATCGCGTCCATTGGTGCAAGTTCGGCATAGCTCAGACTCTCAACCGGTACGATCCAACCAACGTCATCAATCAACTTCCAGTCCAGCTCGGTACCAGATTGTGCTCGATCAATTTCCGCCTGAACTAACTGCACCGACGTTCGCTCATTATCTTGAATAAATGATCGTTTAGCTGCGTAATCCGCTGCATTGAGAGCTGTAACACTTCGGCCATCATAAGTGTAAGACTTATTCGCGAACTTAATCGTTTCCGTTTCAGTCTCAAGTAATACATGATGCTCAAAGCCATTGATCATCAATTTCAGAATCACTGGTAGGTCATTGATCGGCTGTAGCTTGTCTTTTTCGGTATGAGCTACGGTAATTGAGTAGGTCCAGCACCACTGGGATCGGCTGGTACTGTATGTACCATCCATGACCTTTATCTTCTCGCCGGTATCCAATCGCTCGGCTGTTAATACATTCACGATATACCACCAGTTCCTTTTCGGCAGTGCTGGAATACAGTCATCTGCACCAAAATTTAAAACAACATTGTGTGAATCGACGTCATGACATAGGCAGATGAAATTTAGATCTGTACCGCCTTCATATTTAGGTAGCTCAGGCTTTGGCCAAGGCAAAACAGGATGCTTGCGATAATGAATCGCTTTGGCTTTATCCCATGGCAAATCCGACTTAGTGATGATCTCAAGGCTTTTACCCCATTCGAACGAGAAACGCTTTTCAAAGACCTGTGCTACCTCATGCGAGTAAGTAAAAGTCTTACGCCTACGAATCATTTCTTGCCAGACCGTTTCCCGGTTATGGCGCAGCTTGATTGTTTCTTGATGCAAGTAGCGCTGATGAATAAAGCGTTTATCGCCCTCTTCCCAAACAATATAAGCATCAGAACTTAAACCGGTTGCCTGCTCATGCAAGGATCTAATCGCCTGGGTTAATGACCCTGCCTGCTCATACTGAATATTTGTCTGATTGGAAATCACCAAGCCTTGATCATAAAAAAGAGCCTCATTTGAGACTCTTAATATTGGTTTGGCCCATGGTATTTCTGTGGTGCTCAGGCATGCAATCGCTTTCTGATATCGCATGTCAAAGCCATACGACACACCCACCAGATGGTTGATATCGAACAGCGCTATAACCTCAAACTGAAATTCAGTATCTAAAACCGCATCAATAATGCATAAGTTTTCAACAAATACTGCTTCGATTTCAAAACTAAAGCTCGTATCTAAAACCGCATCGATCTGGCCAATAACATCAGTATTTTCACTAAATACAGCAACAACCTCAAAGCTGAATTCAGTATCGAGTACCGTGTCTATGACTGCGGTATTTGCACCACTCTCCGCATAGATCACCGCGACTTCAAATGAAAACTCAGTATCAAGTGCTGTATTGATTACAGCCGAAACATCATCACCGAAATTGAGATTGGTCGAGCCGTCGGCTAGATGCTCAAAATTCAGAATGATGTTATGGCTATCAGTTTTATCAGGCTTGAAATTTAAGTTTAGGTTGTGAGCATCAACGGTGCCGAGCTTATTTTTAAAATCCACATGAGCACCCTTTTAATTTAAGGTCTTAATTTGATGGACTGGATAAACAACGTGCCGCCCAAAGCCAAATTGGTATTTGCTAGCGATATATCAGTACCCACGGTTAAATCCGCTGCCACCTCGCCCGCACCGTTAAAAATACGCGCCCATGCTGCAGTGCCGGTTTTAATAATGGTTGCTGTGTCGGTTGGATGAAGCTCTACATAAGTGGCTGTGGTTTCCTTAATGCAAGGCTCAGGAAACACCAAAGTGACCAAGGCATTGTTTGAATCTGCTGCAATAGCAGGACTGGCTGGCTGCACACCCTCATAAAAAATAACGGTAGCACTTTGACTACCGCTATCCATAAAATTCGCAAAGGCCTGAATCATGGCAAGCCGGGCTTTGATTGATGTCTTACTCATTTTGGCACCACATTGTCTTGAATGACGGCATTGAATTGCTGTTTTTTATCAAAAGCAACAATGAAAGTCTTTAGGTCTGTATTTAGCCCTAAAAACTGATAATTGCCATTTTGATCAGGCTTTCTCACCGCAATTGGCTGTAGATTGGCCTTGCTGTATAAAACAACAGTTGCGTCTTGATATTTTTGGCCAAATTTATTTATTGAACCCTTTATAGTTCCGGTGACATCACTCAAGGTAAATTTTTGAAAATAACTAGACAAGGGCATTACTTTTCTTGAGAAAGGTTTCATTCAATATCTCCAAGGTAGAAATAACACCCCCCTGTCCCTCTGGAACTAACAACACTACCGTCATAGACATACATGGCCTTATCTTCAATTGATGGCGTAGTTATATTTTTTGCCACTTTTCCACCAACAAAGTGAATGTGTTTTAGCACCCCGCGGATTCTCATCTCATCAGTAAATGGAATCTGCATTACATAATAACCGCTGCTTACCAAGTCATTATCCCCACTTCTATAATCATCTGGGTATGTAGAGTTTACAGCCCCAGATGGTTGTTTATTGGGAGCAATTGGATTTGCATACTGATGTGGTTTATTTCCTATCTCAAAATCATTGATAAGAAATTTTGCACTTGAGTGTCCATACATTAGAGGCCAGCCACCTGTGATGCTTGTGTGGTCTATAGAAGTGCCGGCTGTTCTATCGTCTGTTGGCCCCATGAGAAACCAATTTGGGTTAGTGGAGCCTTCAGCGTACGGTGTTTCATAAAGCCCGCAACCTAAAAGCTGTTTGACATTACCTGATGAAAAACTAACAAAATTGTAGAGTGCATCTCTGTTCCCGCACAAAGTGAATGTGCGATTTCCATTAGCTGGAGAAACACTATCATTCCCTGAACTATATCCATCTGCATTTCGAGCCCAATGCCAGCGGCACCATCCACGAATAACACCACTCCCTGACCCTGTAATTTTCCAATTCTTTGCTGGATCAGCTGGATAAAATGGTAATTGAAGTACATCAGGATTTTCATAATCATCAATATGATTCATGTGCTCCAGCAGACCAACCATGGCATATTTTGCATAGCTTGAATTATATAACCCTGTGACACCTTCTGGACTTGTTAAGCTCTCATCAACACGAATGAATGGATGCTGTGCACTTGGATTTTTAGCACGATATACGCGCTTCACATCATTTGCGTCACGAAAAATAATGTCATAGCCAAGTGAAGCAAGTTTTGCAGTGCCTGCAACAGCAACGGCTTTGCCAACATGATCTGCTTTTAGAATCAATTGGTTTGAACTTGGCACACCTTTAATCCGATATTTACCGTTTAACTCATTTGGAGCAAAACCAGTTAATTCAATAATTTGAAATAACATGCAATTGTGAGCTGCATATAAATTAAGTGTGATATCTCCTTGAGCATCAATTGAGGCAGAAGTAATACTTGTGAGCGGCAACCCATTTACTAAACAGGTATCAAGTAAACGGGTCAAGTCACCCCAGTTATTGCCAAGGGTTAAGCCATTTAAGTGGCTAAAAAATTGTACATCTACGTCTGTCGCCATTTTATTTTATCCATAAAAAAGACCGCATATAGCGGTCATATTTGATTTAAATTTTTAAACAACACGGTCAATATCTCCGCGCAGCATGATCTGGAACTGATCTGAAATCACTGTTGGTTCGGATTGCTTCACGGTGCGAATCACCCAGACAGGAAAATTTGCAGCCACGGTGTTGAAACGCAGGACATTCCCATTGGCCCAACCACTACCCCAACCTTCTTTCTTGATAGTGAAATATGGCGCACCAGTCACCGGGTTTATTGGTGCATAATCTGCATTAGTGGTACCGGTACCAATCTGGCCAGAGTATTCCCCGATACAGCGGAATGATTGTTCACCTGTAAAGATCAATGCCCAGCGCTCTTGAATAGCGCCTTTGTTGGTGGCCTGAAGTGGGTATAGCGAGTCGTTGTAATTGGCTAAAATGCTTGAGCTTGGCTCATCTGCCCAGGCATTACTCCACGAACCCTGCACAAACTTCCGTGTATAACGCGCTTGCATGTCATTAATAACCAGTGCAGAGCCTACAATCGTATTATCAGCATCATAGTCATGCGTCAAAGGCTTAGTAAAAGTGACTTGGCCATTAATTTGCACATCACGAATTTGCCCCATGTCCTGATAACGATATTTTGCAGACAATGGCTCAACCAAGCTCAACAGCGTAAAATCACCACCCAATGTCACACGGCCATAATCATAATCAACGGTATATAAGTCATATCCAACTTTCACACCATTAGCATCTTCAAGCTCACACCATGCAATGCGTTGATCATTTAAATCATAAGTCGTGCCGGCAATTGCGCTTGGCAATTCTTGTGATTTTGTAGAGCTGACAATACCTATGCCGCCTACACGGAAAATCGGCACACGACCGTCGATCGGCAAGCGCGTAGCAGACAAGCCCAATAACTCAGAATCAATCGGCAGATAGGTATAAGCAATCGCATTGTAGCGAACACTTGAAGCATCCACCCATACTGGCACATTGATATAGGCTTTACCCAATTCATCATATTCAAGCAGTGGATCGTACCAATCATATGCTTCTATCTCTGCACGATTAGCAGCTGTGATTTCGGTCTTGGTGTAGAAATAAATCTGCACAAAACCGTTATCCCAATTCATTTTACCGTGAGCACGTGAAGACTCAATCACACCATTTTCATCAGCAGTCAGTGTGAGTTGACCATGTTCAAGCGTACCCACGACCACAGTTAAAGACTGTACCCGAAGTGGAATAACCGGTGTACGAAATGCAATCTTATTGACTGGTGGTAGATCCGTTGTCGTGGTCAATGACTGTAACTGAATACTGTTGTCAGCATTCGGCGTCCAGCTATCAATTTCGACAACCCCGGTACCATATTGGATGACTCCTGACTGAATACCTGAGTTATTAGCGGGATCCACATTGCGATACAACAAGCCTGAGCGGTCTAAAAATGTATCATTACCGACTTTGAAACGGGCTGAACCCGTTAAGATCTGCTCATCAAAACCTGAGGATAAATCAAGTTTTAATTTATCTGCTGTAATTGTATGTGTGGATGAATTTGAACCTGAAGTGTCGCGATACTTTACTTTCACATCAACAGTATTGAATGCTTTTAAAGTAATTTCTTCGCCAACAATACTGGATGTTTGTGGACTATAAAAAGTCATAGAAATCCCCTAAGCGGTACCATAAGTAACAGCAGCTTCAAATTTAGTAATAAATTGCTTGTGAACCGTTTGTGGTGTGACCTCACAAAGCCCTGTCGTATAGTTAATTGAACCTTGCACTTCACTTCGACTATTCACTAGATTGCCAAGCGAGCTGGTCACAGGTACATCAGTCAGCAATACATTGGTTTCAAGATTCCCTGTCGCAGTAGACACAGGAATTTCTAACTCAACACTGTTGGGTTGAATCGCAGCGCCTGTACCAATCGTGAATACCAGCTTTTGACTTGAGTCTGGGGTAACATCATTCTTGGTTTGCGTAAGCGAAGTACCAAAGTTATAGATCACATTAAAAACGGTAGATTTTTGCGGCAGTTTATTGGGAATAATCTTGCCTGTGCCTAAGGCATAATTAATTGAGCCAGCAGCATCACCAGTGAATTTACCTTGTGCATTAGAAGTAGCTGTTTTGGCTTCTCCTTCAAGCAGCCAATTAATCGTCACGCCTGGTAATACCCCTAGATGACCTAGATCAAACTCAAAGGCTGCTTTATCTACACTCAGATTTGAGCGGACAAATGTCACGATCGGCGTTCCCCAATTCAGCAGAATCACACTATCCACATCGGGCAATGCACCTGCAGTTAAAAGCCATGATCCAGTCTCGTAATTGATCATGCCAGACCCGAAGGAGCTATTTGCTGCTCTTAGCTGCCCAGACCCATCATCCTTCAACTCGTAAAATTTACCTTGAGACATATAGGAAATAGACAATGCACCGGGTGCGGCGATCGGAATCAATACACCTGACCAATTGGTACTTTGGTTATTCTGAGTCACCGGAATGGCACTACTCTGGTAATACTGATTCGGTGCAGCCGCCGGCTTAAACGTAATATTTAAACCCATGGTGCCGGTTGGTGCTGCTGAGGTCCATTTCACCAGGCCACGCTGATAGTCGATCGTACCAACCTGTGTGCCCAAAGAGTTCTTGAGTAAACCACCTTGATCTGTGATTGATTGCCCTTGAATTGTGAATGTCAAAGAGCTTGGCATTACTGCAGAACCGATATATAGATTCTGGCTTTCACTCACGACTTGCGATGGATAATTCACAGTTATCAAACCATCGTTACCCGGCACCAAAACAACGCTTTCGCCTGCTGCATTCACATCGATAATCGGTGTTTCACTCTGAGCAGATGGGATCAGTTGGGTAAACATTGAATCCGCATTAACCGTGTATTCACCCACGGTTGCATCAGATGCCAATTGAGTTGATGAGTAATACAAACCAGTATCAGCAACAAGCGTATCGCGAAGGATGGTTTTAGACTGTGTATTACCGGCGTACCACTGACGAGCCGATAAGCCTACAAAGTCACGCTCCAAAGGGTCATTGATTTGATAAGTCGCAACTTTGTATTCGACATTTTTACCATCGATTACCATCACTGCTGTGCGGGTATCAACCTTAGTAATTCGCACGTACTGTTCAAATTGAAGTGCTTTTCCTTCATCTGAAATCAACACGATCGTATCACCGACACTGGATTCAGTTTCTTGTGGAAACATTACCACTTGCAGTGATGACATGCCTTGCCAGTGCGTATCAAGTGGCGTGCCGGCAATCTGGCCACCTTTAGCCAAGTAATTTTCAACTCGGTTTTGTGCGGCCTGGCGTTCGTCGGTCCATGACTCGGTGCTGAATAGTAGTGCTGATACGTTTGGATCTTCAGGTAGCTCAGATACAAATACCGTGGCACCCATAAGTAAGTCAGTGTCATTCGTGGTCACAGCTGGGAAGATCTTACGCATCGATACATCACCAACAGTACGATCCAATTCAGAAATGTCATTGAATAGGTTATTACTTAAACCGTCTGCCACAATCTGACCGTTATATTTCCCACCACCATCAGCATTATCGGTGTCACGTTCAGCGTGATAGATCACTAAATCTTTGGTTTCAATTGGCATTATTCACTCCAAAATCTGAGCGTTAAGTTCATGTGGTCATCAAGTGATACCGGTGGAATACCTTTCACAGGTGTGGCTTCTAAAGCACCGTCAACATGATTGAAAACCACGTTAAATTTCCGTGTGTCATGCGCCCATTCAAACTGAATCTGAAACTGCTCATTGAGCACTGACCAGGCCTGCAATTTACGGACAACACCTAATGAAGCCCACCCCATCCCACTGTCAGCAGGCTCTAAAGAGATTGGCCGACCTGATAGCTTGGTGCCTTCTTGAATAATCGGCGTACCATCCATGGCATATTCCAAAGACTGCTCTTTAGCCTTCCAGCTAAATTCATCAGACCAAAAAAAACCGTCTTCAATTGAGACGGTTTCTGATGTTGAGATGCGTTTTATTTTCATGTTGATTTACTCAATGTACCCAACTCTTTAAGCATCGCCTCAAGACTCGACTGACTCTCAGCTGATCCTGTTAATTGCACAGTCTCATTACCCAATTTAAGTTCGTAGGAAATGGTTTTTGATGAAGAGCCTAATCCACTCGCCTTGGTAGACACATTATTCGGCGCATATTGCTGCATACGCTCCAACTCCGCATTCACTTGCTCTACGTTGCTTAAACCACCAAAGAAGCCAAAGCCTGACGACTTGTAGCCATTTACACCTTTGGTCCCTTCATAGATATCTTTTGCATACTGTTTAGCAGCTGCATCTGAATATCCCATGGCTTTAAGCTCAGCTTCGATATCCCCGGTATTTTTAGCCATCTTGCCTTTGGTACCTTTTCGAGTCTCATGCATTCCACTCGATGCTGCACTAACCGCTTCTTCCCACGCGCTTTTAACAGAATCCGCTTCATCTCGACCAGTTTGGCCAAGGTTGCGGAATCCATCTTCAGCGTTACTTGAAGCACGGCGTACACGATGAATTGATTCTTCAAGCTCGCCATAGCTTTTGACTGATGCTTTGCCTGATGAATCAATTTGGACTTCAAGACCAAGAGATGCAGCTTTGGCTTGAGTTGCAGCAATGACTGCCTGATCACCTGATGCTGCTGCAGCTTGCATAGTTCTCTCATACGCTTGTCGCAAGCTTTCAGCTGTAGCTTCTCCACTTGATTGAATGGTATTGAAATCTGCTAAGGCACTTTGTGCTGCAAGCTTAAGCTGCTCTTTTGTTTTGATACCAAGGCGTTCAAAAGCTTGTTCTACTGGGTCCAAGTCTGCTGGTAATTGGGATACTACTTGGCGTACTGCCAACATACCAAGTTCAACTTGTTTCGCAGACATCTGCCCTGTTTTACCAAACTCCTGAAGTTTTGATATTGCTAGATCTACTTCATTTT
Organism: Acinetobacter sp. YH12231; assembly: GCF_013417755.1. NCBI lineage: Bacteria > Pseudomonadati > Pseudomonadota > Gammaproteobacteria > Moraxellales > Moraxellaceae > Acinetobacter > Acinetobacter sp. YH12231. Next base: position 34,288 of record NZ_VPDJ01000010.1, on the reverse strand, counting down.
GGCTTTGAGCTGTTTCAAGCCACTTTAACCAGGCTTGATATACAGCCTCTCCAGCTGCTTCTCCCTTTAAGCCTAAAGCTTCAACATTATTAGCAAAATCATTTAGAACTTTTGCATTACTATTAAATGCTTCGGTAACACCATTCTTTAGCTCATATAGATCAAGTTTTAATGTCGCCGCAGCTTTACGCGCTTTATCTGCTGACAGTACTGCCTTTTCGGCACCTGTAGCATTTGCATCCCAAGTTTGAATAGCAACTTTCCCAGCTTCATCCAAAGTGACGATGTAACCCTTCGTCATCAGATCAGCTTGCATTACACCATCCATTGCACCGCTATTGGCTGCAATCGCGGCTTCTGCATAGGCTTGAACAGCATCTAACTTTTCTTGTTCAGTTACCTTCTTCCCATCGAGTTCTCGCTGGCCTTCCAAGAGCAACTGGTCAACCAAGCTTTTAGCCTCAAGTAATGTTTGTGCATTCTTCTCTTCTTGGGTTTGCGCAGCTTCCTCTAACCGCTGCAAACCCTTAGATTCAAAGGCAACCGCATCCTTATCAGCCTCAGCGTAATATTCTTTAGCCTTGCTTTTCATCAAATCTGCATTTGATGCAAATTGCTTACTAACATCACCCCATGTGACTGCCGATAAGACACTATTCGCTGCTGATGCTAAGTCGAAGAATGCTCCTGCTAGGAGATTTACACCGATTTTTATTGCTGTTACGCCATCCGCAATAAAACCAAACGTAATAGATAGCCCTTGAAGTATTCGCTCAAGGAAACTAACTTGCTCTCCTGCTGCTGTTGCTTCACCTGTAAATGATGAAAGGACAGATAAAACATTGGTTAGCGATGTACTTAATATTTCTGTAATTGTTTTACTCAAATCAGCAGTAACTACAACCACCTCTTTGATTGCATCGTAAGCACTTGATAGCGCAGATTTAAGACTTTCAAAAATGGATACATCAATAAATGAAAGCTGATCACCAATCCAAACAAAACCAGAGCCAACATCCTTAAGTAGTATTTCAACAATACCCATATTATCAGCAAGAGTTACCAACCATTGCGCTACAGTTGCTGATGCCCCGTTCGCCTGATCCATGGTACCGATCAAAATTTGCCATTGTGTCGAAATACGCTGTAATGCATTTCCAATAGTTGTCGGAAATTTCGCGTAATCCGCCTCAATAGCCGCAGATTGTTTATGAAGGCCATTAATAACCTTCTCCGCAGTTAACTCACCATTCTCTGCCATCTTACGCAATTCACTGGTGGTCACACCAAGTGACTGAGCCAAGGCTTTGGAAATCCCTGGCGCTTGTTCCATGATCGAGTTGAACTCGTCACCGCGAAGTACACCAGATTGCAAGGCCTGTGTAAGCTGAGTGATTGCAGCATCAGCCGAAGCAGCAGATCCACCACCTGTTTGGATGGCCATATTGATGGTTTTTGTGAGATCTAATGTTTGTTGCTGGGTCATTCCCATTTGCTTGCCAACGTCATTCACTTTCGTGAATAGGCCAGCTGTGGCGTCAAGGCTTGTATTTGTCATCAATGCGACTTGATGAACACCCACCATGGCCTGGGTAAAATTACCTCCTTCACTTGTCGCAATGTTGATCCGTGCTGATAGATTTGTATATGAGTCCGCTACTTCTGCTAATTCTTTAATGCCAAGACCAATGCCAAGAGCAGCCATAGCACCAACAAGAGCCGTATACCCAGTCTTAAGTCCAGCAATACCTTTCTGAGCGGTTTGAGCAGCATTATCAGTTTCTTTTAAATTATTATTTGCCCTGCCAACTTCAGCGTGAAAATCGTTAAATGCTTGGTCTGCTTGCTGAACTTCTTTTTCAAGTTGATCGACTTGCCGCTGTGCGACTTCAATATCGGCTGGTGATGCATTTGTTTTGGAGAATGCCTCTAAATTCCGCTTAGCTTCGGTCAAGTCACTTTTTAATTGACCTAATGCTTTTTCAGCCTTATTCCCAAAATCAGTAAAATTACCTGCTGTGGATTTAGCATTATCCCCCGCATCCTGAATGATTCCAGTTGCAGCTGTTAGAGATTGAGTTAATTTATCAGCTAATTCAGTCGTGCCCTTTGGGATGATATTTCCAACTTGGCTAGATGCTGCTTCTGAAGCCTGTTTAATTTTCTCTGATTCAGACTTAATTGAATCAAACAGTCTTTTCGTTACATCTTCGGACTGCTTTGCAGCAGATACCAGACCTTTACTATCGCCATCAAGAATAAGTTTGAACGTTAGATTTTTTCCGGACATAGCGAACCTCAAAATTTAGGCATTAAAAAACCCGCAATTAGCGGGTTTCTTAATATTGAATTTAATAGAATTAATTTTCAGAACTTTGGATAATCAACGTTTCAATTGTATTCGCAGCAATATCATTATAATACGTACACTCTTTATTGACTTCTTCGATTCCTGCGTTAAAAGATATTTTATCCTCCAAGCTTACATACGGTTGATTAAGTAGATCAGTGTATTCCTTCAATCTACTCTCCAATGTAATATTAGGAGATTTATCCCAAAACCCTTCACTTAATTTATTATTTATATTTGCATAAATAATTGCTGCATAATATTCAGAGCCATCATACATTTTTTGATAAGCCCATGGTGTTCCACCCCAATTTCCTGAAACTTTATTTGAACCAAGCACTTTCAAGAATTGATCAAAAGTACTAATAAATTGACCATTGATATAAGGTTTCGCATCTAAATTAGTAATGACAAAATAGGGTAAAGAATAAGTAGTCTTTGATGACTTAAAACATTTTGAGCCTGTTGGGAACTTAGTCACATTACTTGAAGCCAAGAAATTTTTGAACTGTTTTCCTAATTCACCTGAATTAAACCAAACACTATTAGGATATTCTTTAGCAAGAATATTCCAGTAAACAGCCGTTCTTTCGCTGATCACCACATTATCCAATGCTATCCATTCACCAGTTTCTTGAATTTTAAACTGATTCAGTCCTTTTAATGTATATGGTGTTTTATTGAAAGTATTACCATCTTTCGAAACACTATTTATCTTATAAGTCCGATATCCCAAAGGGTAATTAGTTTGATCTGGCTCATATAACCCATCTTTACTAAGAATTGGGCGTTTATATAATTCAACATTTGATGGTTCTAATTTCTTATAATTCGTATACAAGATATCTGAATTGCGGGCATTTTTTATAATTTCTGCAAAGCCTGTCTTAAATTGTACAGAACCCCAATTAAATTGAGTAAAACTATCAAAGCTTGAATTATTAACACCACTCCCCGCTGTTCCACCGTCTGGAGATGTGTCGTAAGACCCGCCTCCACCTCCACCACAAGCCACTAATATAAAACTTAAAAAAGAAAGACCCAAAGTTTTTTTCATCATTATTCCCTCTTAAACAGCGGAATAAGATACTCATTTAATTTAACAAAAGATATACATTGATACTTTTAATTAATTGAATTTTCTAAAAACTGAGCCTTCAGCGCTCCCAATTAATCTTAAAAACATTGCCACCAATAATGGTAATTGTGTATAGCTGGCCATCCACTTTGTATGTATAGATAATGCCTTTATGAGGCCAGCCATTACGATCATGCACTACACGAGTATCTACGGACTCAGGTTGTCCAAGTACATCCTTGAGTTTTGCTTCTGAGTTGCCAAGCTCAACAAAGCCATTGCTACCACGCAGTGCTCTCATATCTACAGCAAATGCTTGCGCTGACATAAATAATGCCAAAATCAAAACTAACTTTTTCACCCCAACACCCTCAATATAATTATTGATCACATATTAAGTGAAAATAGTAACTTACCTCAATGTTTACTTAGCTCATCTTGGAACGTTGTAAATCCTTTTTTATCTGCATGGTGCGCTACCCGAATTATGTTCGAATCAAACTTTCCTCGGCTGCGTTGATACTTTTCAGCCGCCTTTAAGTAGCCAACAAAAGCCCCATAGGTCATCTGCAGAATATCTTCATGTCTATGGCCATACGCTATCAAGTATTGGAATGAATCAAACCAAGTTTGTTCAACACTACCTTTCTTCTTACGATTTTTAGGGCCTGGCTTAATGTCCTCTTTGAAATACGCACCATTTACTTCGATTACGTGTTGAAACAAATGACTAAACTCCAATGGATCTGATTCAGCGAGATCTAATAGCGTCTCTATTTCAGTGTTTGTACACATTGAGCAAAGTTGAAATACATGAGCGCCATAATCTTTTATCAGGCCTGCGCCGATTAAATCTGAATAATCACTTTGCTTTAGGCTGTCACGAATAACTGATGCAATCGGTGACCAGATATCAAAGTTTTGCATCTGCAGCTGCTTCACTTCCACATCATTGCCAAGCACTTTAATTGTGATCGAGCGATTATTCGCTAAAAAGAAATCATTCATGATTGAATCTCTAAAAAGCCACCCGTAGGTGGCATAGATTGTTAATCGAAAAGACATGGTTGAATTTGTCGATCTACATTTGCTATCGCTGTTTGCAAGGTGTCTCGCTGTTTCTTCCACTCAGAAAGGCCTTTTCCGCATGCACTTGCGATATCTTTTTCGCATTCAAGTTTTGCATTTAAGGCCTCGCGCTTCTGAACAAGTGAGAAGTAATCAGTCTGCAATAAGGCGCGAGCTTCAAAGAACGCCTTTACCAATGCTTTTTTAAATTCACGAACTTTGGGGCTGTTTCGCATATACGTTAAGAGTAAAGTTGCTTGCTGCTCGTTGAGCACCGCATACTGTAAAGAGTGGCCATAACCACCTTGTGGAAGTGGTGCACCCATCCGCATTTCAAATGCCAATGGGCCAAACTCATCAAAGTCTGACTTATAACTTCTCACCAATTGAATTACAGACTTATGCTGAATACCTAGACCTAGGGCTATTTGTAGTGTGGTTGTTTTGGGAACCCCATTATCAACTTCAACAATTTTTAAAACTTCAATTTTTGCATTCATGTATAACTCCTTGAGTTGAGTGTGAACCTATCTATCGAATGCACTTGGAATAATAGACAGGCATTAAAAAAGCCGACTTGTTAGGCCGGCTTCGCTTTGAAAAATATAGATTCTTGTCAAGGGTTTCGTAAAACCCTACAGGGGGTCACCTAAAACACAGGCACAAAAAAAGACGCTTATGCGCCCATGTATTTCTTTGTGCCTGAATAGGTTTAAGCTTTCGGAATTGTCACAACATGGCCATATAGACCAAGTGTTTCATCTGATCCTTTGCTGACATCTGATAAAGCCTGACCTGAAATTTCATACTGGCCAAGTTCTTCGTGAATCAATGGGAAAGTGGTTTCTGGTGATTTTTTGGTGCGCCATAAGCGAACAGCCATATTGTCGCCAGTTGCAGTGTTAATCCCTTTAAAGAACAGCTCATATTCTTTATTGAAATCACTCGCAATGGTGGTATGACTTACAGCACCAGTGGTGTACGTGGCGGTGACCGGCTCAGTAATCGCCTCTTTAAAGATGACAGTACCAAATACAGCATCTAAGTCATATTTGCTTTCATCCACTGCTGTAGAACCAGCTTTAAACGAAACTGTTGTAAGGCTATAACCATTTAATTTAATTTCTTCACCGACTTTCACGGTACCCAGCGCTTGATCTGTCACTGTATCGCTAGCAACATCGGATTTCATGCCAGACAGAATGTACTGAAGATTTGCTTCATCCACTTCTTCAAGTTGCCCCGAGAAGTTAACACCGGTGGTCTTTGTCAGCACAAAGTCTGTTGTACGCTGACCGGATGTGCTTTCTGTGTGCTCAACCTGATCAGTTGTAATTTCAAGCTCAAATTCAGGCACGTTACCGATATGGCGCATGGCACCTGCAACACCATTTGCTATTTCAGATAAATAGAATTTACCTTGGAGTGAAATATAATTTTTAGCCATCGGTTTTTACCTCTTTAGCGGGTTTATTTGGAGCAGATGGCTTCACTTCTTCAATGATTTTATCTGCAAGTAATTTGCTGATTTGATTCTCTGTCAGCCCACCAACAATATCGCCGGCAGAAAAACGCCCGACGGGTTGCCGGGCTTTATATTGTTTTGCCATGAATGGCTCCTAAATAAATTTTTGTGATTCAAAAATAATAGTGATGTATGCAAACCCAGGACTATAACCATCACGCACAGAAATCAGGTCTAATTCATTGCGAGAAGACTGCGGCTTCCAACCTGAAAGAAGTTGAATTACTTTTTCAGTTAATAGCCCTGCTTCATCACTAACTGCTCGACCATCATTCTTCTGTGACTGAGCATTGCGACACGCCACTGTCACAGCCCACTGTTGACCTATCTGATTAATACGCCCTTTACCCGCGCTGGCTTTCTTATCTATACGTACAAAGTTGATATGCGCCGATGGAGTGACCTGAGACATCTCTGTGACCACTACTGAATTTAGCGGGGTATAAATCTGCTTAAATTCTGAAATTTCTTTCAGTTTTTCTGCAATCTCATCACGTACCGCGAAGAAGGTACTCATCTATAAAACTTCCTACGATATTTAGGATCATTTCTTCATCTGCAGAATTGATACCTAATTGTGTCCTTGGAGGATTAACCACCTGTTTTACTTTTCTGTATTGACCACCAACAGCAAAGGTAATGTATTGGCTTGTCTTTGGCAGAATCGTAGCACCGAAGTGAAGGTATGGCGCATAAAAGACGTTTGTCCCAACCTCAACACCATTCGAAAGAACGTTGTATGTGTAAGAATTCATCAAGCGCCCAGTATCACGTAGCGTTTGACCACCTTGCATACCCTCTCTTCCCTGCATGCTTGCACGCCAAGATATCTTCCATGGGTTACCATCAACATCAAACCCACCAATGAATCTTTCTTGAACACTGGTTGTTAATGCCAGGCAAATATCTTCATAAAGTCGAGCTTTTTCAGCATCAATATCCAGCAATTGACTCATTACCGCCTCAATTGCTGAACTATTTGAATCAATCTTGATTGCAAACGCCATAATTGCCTCACTTGATGCTAGGCATCATATTTAAGACATCGTCACCAAATACCCCACCACGATAAGTACTACCGATAGGTAAAGTACTTGGCTTCTTTGTAGGCTCATCATCAATAATCTCGTCCGATTCCTCAGACTGGATCTGTAAATGTGCCTTGTTTTCAGCCACGCGCTTTAAGAATGAGATTGCATCCTCATAGCGCTTTCGGACTTCTTCAGTTGGTTGCTGGAAATACAAGCGATAGCGTGCAATATCACATGCCATACGTTTCAAGTTACTTGGCACGTTAGGTAGCGGCAAAGAATAACGGCCACCTATGTGACCGTTAATTTCCTCTGTCGCATCCTGAATTGCATCATCTACAGCAGTGACGTTTGGTAGCATCATCAACAGCTGTTCTAGTTCACCACCAAATCGCACCACCAAATCAGATTTAGTTGCATACATGGATCACCTACTTGGCTTCTGTAGCAGCCTTCTTCGCTTCGGCAGTTGCTTTTTTCAGGGCAGCGTCAGATGCAGCCAATGCTTTTTCAAGCTCTGCAACCTTCGCTTTAAGCTCACCATTCTCCTGATCTGATTTGACCTTTTCATCAGTCATCAGCTTATTTGCTGCAATAAGATCAGTATTGGCTTTTTCCAGTTCAGCTAAGCGTGCGGCTGAACCATCAGCCTTAGGTTCTTCTGGAGCTTTTTCTTCTTCAACAACCCCAGTTGCTAAAAGGGCCTGAAGTTGTTTAGCTTCAAGCCCTGTGATTTCTTGGCCTGGACGAAAGTGTCCAAGCGACTGCTTTGCAATGTACTTCGTCATAATATTTTCCTTATACGAACCCGCGACCGCCTACCAGGCCATTCTTATTGTTTGGAATCGCCAGTGGAGATGATTCAGCAAGCATCTGAATGCTTGAAGGGTTCTTTTCTTGCCATTGGCTTAGATAGAACTCTAGAGCTTGGCCAAAAGCCTCTACGTTTTGGATAGCACAGTGAGCAATCCACCCATTAGCATCAGAGATTAGACCGAAGAAGTCTTCTGGAATAAAACGATCTGGTGTACCGCCACCAATACTGTGTTGAACGTCATACGTCCAAATTTCAATGTTGTCGACCGTACCACGGAACTGCGGTTTATCCATCTGATCAAAGGTTGGAGTCAAAGGAACACTAATACCCGCATATGGTGCAATGAACTTCTCTTTAAACTCTGGATCTTTGATTAAAGTGTTGTACACCTTAGATGTTGTAAGCGCCATTATTGGAGAGGTACCAGAATGTTCTACTGATAGATCAATCATGGTCTGGATATCTTTTACTGGTGTAGCACCCGCTTGCCCCCATTTGATCAATGGAGCAAATGTACAAGCTGCATTACGCTCATAATCTACTTCATACATTGGGAAGTCAGCAGAAGCGAATGTTGTCTTACCATAGAGCAATACATCACGAGCAATCAGCAACTTTCGATTTTCAATGGACTGGCGCAGGTATAAAGCCTTTTGAGCCTGGTCAATCAATAGAAGATCTGCATCGCTTAAACGGTTTGAACCTGTGGCAATCACACCAAATTTACGCAACTGGGTAATCAGTGCTGTATTTTGAACATCGCTTGGAAATACCGTCATCATCGGCTTTAAATATGCTGGCTTAACGAATTTAACGTTACCAGACTCACCTACTTTAATTTGGCGACCAGCAGCTGTAGGCGTTACAAATGGTGCAAGCGGTGTCGCTGTATTTAACTCACCTACAGGAACTTCTTTTTTGGTATACGAGACACGTTGAGGAAAGAAGCGATCCATTAACCACGTGTCTACCTTCTGAGTGGTATCTGTTAACAGCACCAACTGAGGCACATCCAGTAGTTCAACCGGTGCGTTCTGAAATGTAAAAGTTTGACTCATTGATTATTTCCCCACGACTTTACGAAGTTCAATTTTGTTAATTAAGGCCTGGGCACGTACCGCATCATATTGTGCTTCCGTTAACGGCGTACCCTTCACAGTAACCACAGCAATATCAAATGCACCCTGTACGTAAATTGGCATTTCCAGACCATTGGCTGCATGGTAAGTAGACTGCTCCACAGTCATATCTGTATTAGCAATGGCATTCCAATCACCAACCACACCTTCTGTTACCACGGGGTGATCTGCGAGATTGTTTGTAGCCACCTTCAACAAATCACCGCGCTTATATGCAGTCGCCGTTTTTACTTTGGCGTTTTCTGTACGAACGCCATCACCGACTACAAGCTGTGTAGTCGTGATTGTTTGAGTAATGGTTCCCATTAATTTTTTGCTCCTTGTTGCGCTGCAGCAAATTGGTTAAACGCATGATCTAAGGCTGTACCTTGCTGATCGCCTTGGCCTTGTTGCCCACTTTGATTGCTATTCGCTTGATGAGTGAATAAGTGTGCGAATTGCGGTTGGATCTGCTGTTGTTGCTGACCAGATGGTGGTTGCTGGCTACCTGCAGAAAATTGCTTTAATTGCTGTGCCATAAATGCGAATGAACCATCGTCCATATTGGTATATGACGTTTTTTCTTCAGCACTGAATTGCTTATTCAAAGACGTTTCAAGGGCTTTGATATCTTCTTCGCGCTTATCTGCTTTGAACTTTTTAAGTTCGGCTTGTGCAGCATCGCGGTCTTGCTCTGCTTTTTCACGAGCAGCTTTTTCTTTTTCAAGTTCGGTCACGTCTGTGTCCTCTTTGGTTGGGTTAAACGTTTGTGGGTTATGACTTGCAGCCACAGCCATGGTGTTTTCATCTGCACCTAAAGCACAAAATGAAACTTCGCGGATACGACCACCACGGAATACTGTGATTGGTCCTTGCAAAGTCTTGCCATTCACGATGACCGTCTGATCTGCGGCTACCTCTTCAGTTTTTGCTGGCTCAATTCGAACTGACATCTGCCATGGAAAGCCATCGTCAGAATCCTGAGCAACCTGAGCACCAAACTCATTACTCATCAGATCACCCTGCACTACTAAACCATCTTGATGGCTAATCGTATGGCTATTGATGGCTCCTGCGCGTTGTCGAGAGCTATGCTCAAGTAATGCAGGGATTCGCCCTTTAATTTGCATGCTGTCCAAATCAAAGATAACGCGTGTCCAATACCAGTGATCTGTAATAACTTCACCGCTATATGCAATCCCTGAAAAGGTTCGCTTCTTTTTTCCATCTTCAGCTGGATCAACACTTAAATCCCCCAACCGAAAACAGTAGTGATCCTGTTTTTCATCTATTGGCATTTTCATGCTCCATAAAAAAACCGCCCTTTCGGACGGTCTCTAGTTAATTTCAATTTAATTTACCAATGCCTTCAGTGTATAAACCATCACCCCTTCAACCATCTCCATCGAAACAACTTCAAAAGTTATTCCCAAAGGTAGCAAGACCCCTTCACCGGCATTTAGCTTTTCAAGATTAATCCCCAGGCCTTTGGCATTCTCAATTTGAATCATGATGTTTGACTGACCTGCCAAAAGCATTGGTGCATCCAAGGTCACCACCTTGCCCACTTCAAGTGAAGCTGCGTAAGCCAGTGTGGTTGTGCCGGTAACAACTTCAGCAGTGTTTTTGGCAATAGTATGAATCGCTTCCATATCCTGAACCAACCATTGCTTAAGCACTTGGTCAGCCTTAGAAATAGCTTTGCTATTCAAATAGCCTGTAATTGCCTGGTCATTGCCTTGCACATAGTCCAAGAAAGTACGAATAGCACTTGGTCGAATCGATGGATCTAATGGAATTAATTTATTGGCCACCTTATCGAATAAGTCCCGAGTCTTATCATCCATAGGAGCAAATAGGCTCATAAGCTTTTTCGATGCAGTCCATTCAGCCTTGATGACTTCTTTCTGCTCGAGGAGGTATTCCTTATCTAGCACTGACACATTGATCTTTTTATCTACCAATGCCTCTAGATCACCAAACTGCAATGGATGAGATGACCAGTCCAATGCTTCTGCAACTTCAGGCAACTTATCATCAGGTGTAATACCGTATTTGAGTGCCTGAGCCTCTGTGAGTGCGATGACTGTACAGCGGCAGCGGAATCCTAATGGCGGGTAATGCGTTAACCAAAATGCATGATCAATCGGCAATACAATTCGATTCAAAGCTAAATGTGCAGGACGAACACGACTATCATCGATAGCCGAGTACATTAGATAAGGACGTTTGGCTTTATTTCGATTCTGCTGCTGCCATCGCCCATGACCATAAGCACTTTGGATATTGGTACGAAATACAGTGTCCAGATAGTGCTTTGGCAAAATGATTTCAGATTCTTCAATCAGCTTCCGAAAGTCGTTGAATGTACCACCATTGGCCAATGTTTTATTGAGCGACTTAATAACTATCTCAACTTGTTCTAGACTCGACAGAAAGCTCACAGTTGTCGCCATCTGCCGAGTCTTTAAGTCCATTGAGTAAAACTCATCAGGCAGCACAATCTTTTTATCATGCGCGTACTGAAGCGCCTCAAGGAACGTGACTGGTTGCATTTGCTTCACCCATAAAAAAGCCTCCTATTGGAGGCTTAATGAAGTTGCAAAGTTATTTGAAAAAACTACCAATAGTATTAATGATCCACTGCAAAACAGCTAAGAATAGAGCTATACCTATAAGTATTAGCCAACCATTAGTAGATTTTTCAATTTTTGCTTTATTTTGTTTCTGTTGTCTGGCACCACAATTGGAATGCTGGCACTGACCAAACAGTGTTGTTCCGCCACAATATTTACAACTCATTTTAGTTTCACTAATTTTTATACTCTCAGTAAGAATGACATCGCCTAAACATAAAAGCTAGCTCATTTACCATTCTGTGCTGTCGCATAACCCAATATATCCGCCGCATATAAAGCTTGATCTAAATTGGCCTTAAACTGAGATTCAGATGCTGTAGGAATCAACTGCATCAAATTAAATACCAGGCCCTCAGGACCATCCGACTCAGCAGCGAGCTGCTTTATCTGCTCATTAGTCAAAAGCTGTAAGTCAACTTGGCCATCGGTTAATTCCTCAACTTCTTGCTGTTCAGCTGAAAGTTTATTGGCCTGGGCTTTAAAGCCAAATGCACGTTTAGGTATCGCTGAGAATTGTGTATTTGGAAGAGATTGGATTATCTCAGCAACATCACCATCTTCCAGACCATACTCACGTTTGAAGTATTGTGGGGTTAGTACTGCACCAGCATTTTTTAACTTCACGTCACGGTCTGCTTTAGGCTCTTCCAGTGACTTCTCTTCACCAATGATAACCCGGTGACGCTCCCAGCCATTGATATCACATAGCGCATTAATAATGGCTTGGATCGTAGGCATAATCATTCGCACGTCGGCTTTATACTTCGCATTCTGTACTTCTAGATGAACATCCCCTAAAGCCCTTGAGCCTGCTCCATCAGTTCCACTTGTCAATGTCTGACCTAAGATGACTTTCTGTATACGACGTTCAAGATTCTTATCAAACACTTCAAATGTTTGAGAAGCATTGCCATTGGTATTGGCAGTTTGGATTTCAACTGAATCCGTACCACTTAGAGCTATAACCGAGCTAGCATGAGCTTTGAGTAGTGCGTCACGCATATCTGTAGTCTTGCCAGCAGTTTTACCAACCAGCATTGGCAAACCAAATTTTTCTACAAACTTTGCCCAGAATTTGAAGCCCGATGTTTTAAAGAACCACACCCAGTACAGTCGACTTAATAAAGCCTCGCCTAATGGATTTTCATAAGTAGATTTGCAACGTGTTAGAAAGTGCTTAAACCGTTGGTCAACTTCCTGATCCTGCCGAGTTGCGTTGTAATTGGCGAGCAATAATAAACGTCCATCATTTTTCGGCTCATACCATTGCATAGGTTTTTCACCAATCCACTTAAACCCAATAAACGGTGTAATTGTATCGCCATCAATATGCAAGCTCGGCTCCTCAGGCTTCGTATAGATGGCTTCTAACACCGAATACCCGTACCAGCGAGCATTCTGTGCACCAAGTAGAATCTCTGACCACCATTCACGCAAATGCTCCATAATGATTTTAGATTCAGGTCGATCCATTGGTTCTACACGCCATGCCGCGCTCTCAAGTTTATCTTGGCGTTTTTCAATTGCCTGATAAATCTCATCGTCATACATCATGACTTTTAGGCGTGGACGAGTAACACCAGCTTTTCGTAGCACATCATCACCGTCAGGCATTTTGGTTAGATAGCTGATTAAAGCCTGTTCAGCCTCATGAGAATAAAGTGCACCAGACTCCGGCTTTTTATTCTCAGGATTTTTTCTTTTCTTAGCCATAAATAAAACCTATGCAGCCGGAGGGCTGTAATTAATTGCGATTACTGCGTCTTCAATTGCATCGATCAAAGTATCAACTTGGTCGTCATGGTCATGAGTAAATGCAGCATTAAAGGCCTCACACTCCTCAAAGAATGCACCAACCCAGTGTGCATCCTTAGGTACCATCACAAAGCGATCTTCCGGCTTATCTTTATAGTTCGCTTCAAGGTGGACTTGTACGTCCATGAAACGGGATAGCTTGTCTGTATTACGCTGTACTGGTATGACAGCAACACCGGAGTATGTCCCTAGAGTTTGGATTAGCTGAGTACCCGAGGCCTTGTCTTCTACTTTCATATAGCGAATAGGCTTGGTTTCCCATGTATATTCCTTATGTTTATCGAGGAAAGCTTTAGCCTGACGGTTAAGTTCTGGTGCTTCCCATTTTCCACGCAATAGATCTAGTAGATAAAGCTTTCCATCAATACCCAGGCCAACAAGTAAAAATACTGAGTAATCGTTGTGCTCTTTGGTTTTTTGAGCCGTATCTACAAGGACTGCACGCCACTGAAGCGTAGGGATTTCTTTATAGAACCCAAACCACTCTGACTTGATTAAATCCCCGCCCAATTTCTTAGGTTGTTGCATGTATTGGCTGCTGAAGGTGTAACGTGAGACGGTTGCACCTTCCTTATCCTTACCACCCTTCTCTAACTGAAGTAGCGATTGTAAGGATTCCTTTTTAGGCCAATAGCTTTGACGACCCTGCTCATCACACTCAACATCTCGCGGTACAAGCTTTTGGATATGTTCTGGCAAGGTTGCAATATATTCATCATCAATCAGTGCTGGGATAGATATTTGAGTCCATTCACCAGGTAGATTTCCAGTCATTACAAAGTTAGTCGGATCTTCAGTGTGGAGCCGCTGCATAATCATGATGATTGGCGTATCAGACTTCGCTTTACGTGAGTTCACCGTGTTCAACAATTTACGGTTCGCCGCATCCCGCTTAATCTTACTAAAAGCATCTTCAGGCTTTAATGGGTCATCGATGGTGATACAACCAGTAAAACCGTCATCAGCCAATGTGCCAGCACGACGTCCTGTAACTTGACCACCCATTGAAGCTACGTACACATGACCAACATCGTAGTCCTCAACTGTGATCTTCCATTCTTTCTTGGAGTCTGTGCTATTCGATACATTCAGATCCCACATGCTACGAAAGTCTTTTGACTTAACAATATCCCTAGCCACATCAGAAACACCTTCAACTAAGGATTGGGAGAAAGATAAGTAAAGGAATCGTGAACGTGCATTTAATGCCAGGCCGCGTGGAATCAAATTAGTCATGAGTTCTGTTTTACCTGCACCAGGTGGAACATTAATCACAACGTTGGCTATTTCACCAGCAATGACTTGGTCGATAATCCATGAAATATAGACGTGGTGCCAATTTACGGTGAATTTAAAGCCCATGCGTGGCTTAAAGAAACGCCGTGTGAAATATAAATGTTCATCCTCACACAGCTTCTTTTCAACCTGTGTTTGTAGATCCATTTTAATATTCCTCTTTAGCCTTCCTTATTGCATCTTCAACCTGCTCAGGAGTGGCCTGGGTAACCGTGGTTTGGGTTACTTCGCTTGTCACCTCGGTTTTATTGGTGTACTTGCCACCCATATCTTCTGCAGCCTGCTTAAGAATGCTTAAGGCAGCAACACGGTTTTTTCCATGTTTTTGGTATTGGTTTTCCAGTCGTTGTAAACGAACTGTCAGGTTTGCTATTGGAATATTTTGAGGTGCTTCTAAAAATTCTTTGCGAGAGATATCAAATTCTGCTTTTAGTTCAGCACTTAAATCTTTGCCTACGCGCTTGGTTGGGTCATAAGCCTCACACTGCTGACGACTCACATCAATGTTAAATTCTTCTTTGACGAGCACTACGGTTTCTTGAGGTGTATTGAACTGTGCAAGTGACCGTACAATAAAGAGTTTTTGCTTTTTATTTAAAGTAGCCATTTCCCTCTATCCGTCAAAGTACGTCAAAGAAGACGGACAAAAAAAGAGCCTTTCGGCTCAGTTAATCACACAGTTTCCGCAACACGCTGCAATGTTTGTCTCCGATACAAATGGAGCATTTTTAGCAATGTCCAATAATCGTTGTACTGAGCTATCAATTCCGTGCTGACGTATTTCACCAAAGAACACTTCAACATCATGGCCAGCTAAGTAATGCTTAGGTAAGCCAGTCGTATCGCTATAAATGATCTCACCATCTTCATCGCGCTCAACACCAATGTGATAAAGCTCATGTTCAATCAAACGGCAGAATTCACGATCAGAGGTTTGCTCACAAAATGCTGCATCAATCGTGATTAAGTACTGAGGTACAAAACCAAACCAGTCTCGCATTTGTTGTTCTTGACGGGCTTTCTTCCATCCGCCTTGGTTAAACATCACTTTTTCACATTGACCAAGTACCATGCGCTTTTTGGCCATAGCCGCGGATGATGCCCACGCAAATGCTAAAAACTCTTCGTTATCATGAATCAGCTCAGCGATATGATCATGGTCTGGGTTATGTAGTTGGCCACCCATAGTTAGGTAATTATCTTTCACCCAGGCCAATAATTCTTGTGCTGGTGCAAGACGTATAGCGTCTTCTTCCTCAGCCTGATCTATAAGTTCAGTCGGCGGGAATGGTCTGATCTGTTCCATGTGATGCCTTTAAATGTCTTAGCCAGGCCGTTGCACGACCCATGTTGATATCTGCAAGTTCAAACCTGTGAAATCGATACCCCAATTCTTCAGCATGGTCATAACGATCAACACTCCAAGCTTTTGTTGTAAGTTTGCCCTTGCGACCGCCAGACCATGGACCAGTTGCTATTTCAATTAGCATGCGATGTTCAATGAGGTGTATATCAAAACGCCAGTGCTTTGTACTTTTAAAATGAAAGTACTCCTCATACTTCATTTCCATGCGGTCTAATATTTCTTTTAACCGCTCAAATGCTTCTAAGTATTTTTCACTGGCTTTTGGTAATGGCCTGGTGCGTGGTTTCTTTTTGGGAGAAATCTTTTTGGTTAGCGCTTTATATGCATCAGGTTCCATATTTCACCCATAAAAAAACCTCCCGAAGGAGATTCTTTGAATTACTTAGTCAAATCAAGACAACTTAAAAATTTTCCCAGTTTTATCACTGTAAAAATGCATATCAAAACTAGGCTTAATTATTTCATCATCTATATTTAGATAACGGACACAATCACCGAAACTATTTGGCTCGTCAGTTGATTTTTCACACATAGCTTCTACTGTATAAACAGCACCATGTTGATCAACTACGTCCAGCATTACTTTATTTAATGGCGTATTCATAATTAATCATCAATCGCTACAATTTCACTTGCCTGAAATCCGCGTTGTCCTTTAGATTGTGAAAACTGAACCCGTTGCCCTTCAGCTAAGCTTTTAAAACCATTTGACATAATTTGAGAAAAATGTGCAAAAACTTCATTACCATTATCTGCGGCAATAAAACCAAAACCTTTTGCATCATTGAACCACTTCACAGTGCCAGTAGTTAAATTAGACATATATTTTTCCTTATAGATTTTTTGTGATAGAGAAAAATTCGAAATACCCTTAGTTTAAAAATGTAAAAAACAAATAATAAATTAAAAATCTTACTCTATGTGACGTATTGAATAATGTTGACGAATTAAGAGTACAGTTTATAAAGCTTATTCAATTCAGTATAAAAAGACTTACCATCTAAATTCAGTTCAATTTTTTTGCCTGACTCAAGTTCAACTTGCTTTGCAACTTCAACCCAAGTATGGCCATTCATTGTGCTTTGAATTTTGTTTAATGGAATAATGTTTACACGTATAACATCGCCATTGATTGCTGCGGCGGTTGTCCACCCATTTGAAATGTTCATTTAATCACTCATGTGATGAGCTTTTGCAAACAAGAAAGTATTTAAAGATAAAACCAATTGTAAGGTTGGAGATAATTCACTTAAGAAGATATTTAAACTTATGATATTTACAGTAGCTGTGAAATTTAAAAAAGATATAAAAATTAAATTAGTATCTTAAAAATAAAATTTAAGGAAAACCCACGGATAGCTGCAGGCTTCCCTTGATCGGCATGATGCGAATTCATGCTATGCGTTAACTGTTTGAATTTGATGCTTGAACATCAGAATGGAGGGAATACGCAATTCCGTTAACAACTCAAACACTACCGTTCCGCTTACGGATTCGATCAAACACACTATATCAGATATATTAATATTTACCTAAATTTATTTCAATTTTATTTATATTTGTGATTTTTATATTCTCTTTCTGCTAGCTATCCAATATTTGGTTGATAAGCATTGCAACACTTCATGCAAATTTCTAAGTCTTGTTTCGCTTGTACTTTATCTGTCATGGCTCAATCTTCTTTTTAGATGCTACATAAACACCTTCGTTAAACGCGATCGGCTTACTTTCAACAATGTCTTTCTTAAACCACTTAAAGCACAACCCGTACCCAAATAAGAATGAAACTAAACCCACTACGATATAAGCCATACCAACCACCAAATAAGAAAAGAAAAACCCCTCAACATCTAGAATGCGAGGGGCTTTTGTGTGCCGTAATACGTTCAGCTATTTAAGGTTTCGATTAAAGTGTATTGTTTGTGTATAATTTACGTTAATAACAACTTAAATTTTATGTTAATTTGATCACGCTTTATTTTTTGAATATATACATCATCATGAAAATATCTTTTCTTTATTCCGTATTAGGCATTTTTATTTGTGTATCTGTGGCTTGTTTGGTATTAGCAACAATTTCACATGACATATTCTTTTTAGAAATTTCAGGGCTTCTCGCCTTGTCAGCAGTTTTAGTGGGTTTAGAAATCAAGGACACGAAATATGATCCTTTTAATCTATAATAAAGCACAGGTGATATATTCTTATTCAGGCCCCATTTTTTAATGGGGTTTTTATCCCTTCACCTCTTTTAAACATTCTCGACACACTTTGATTTCTTCATCATCAACCGTGTAATCGATCTCAGTCACGCCATGAAGGCCGAATAAGCACATTAAAAACCGGAGCATGTAGATCTCCTAAAATTAAAAAACCCGCTTAGTGCGGGTTGTATTTGATTCGTACTTATTGACCTAAATTTATCAGACCTTCATGTAATTTTTCTGCAAACCAATCCACAAGCTCTTCACGATTATTAAAGTCTGGCGCTTCATTTAAATTAATTTCTAAAATTTGATCACGATTTTTATAGTACGAGTAAACACCCATATGCCCGCTTACAGAATAGCTGCCTTTAAACAACTTATCTGCTTGGCTTAAGAAAATAGCCATTAATTTAGGCTTATTATCTTTAATTAAAGGGAAATTCTCATGCACTAAAAACTCATCATATATACTATTTAGTCGCGCCTTGATTCGATCCATGTCCATTTATTTATCCCATTTTTGTTTTGAGATCAATTTATAGCACACAAAATAAAAAAGCCCACCATTTGGCGAGCTTAATTTAGTCATGGTCAAAAACTGCGTAATACGACCAGTATAGTGAAACTATACCTTGGTTTCCGAAATAATGGAATCCCTATGCTCGCATTTCTTTGTAAGTATTTTTCTTATACTTCTGAATAGCTTCAGATGCCTCATCAATCGCAGACTCAAGTGCTAAACTCATTAGGTTTTCGTATGGCTTCCACGTCTTGCGGTAAAGTTCGGCTTGCATCTGCATCGAATTAATACCCGCATAATACAATCGACCTTGCGCTGTGAAATTCCCTTCAAGCTCGGGATTCAAAGCAAAGTCAATTACCATACGTGCAACCAAGTATGCCAAATGATTCATGGTGATATGCTCAGGCTCACGCTTCTTATCATCCTTAGCATTGACCAACATAATTTTAACCAAGTGATTACGCACATACTCATAATCACTTTCACACTTCCCATCAAAGACAATAAGCGCTGTAACTGACTTTGCAAGCTGCGTCTCCATACTCGCAATCGCACCCAAACGATCTTCATAATTCAATGGCTTCTCCCCAGTACCATGCGCTTGTGGTTCAAAGTTTGGTGACTTCGCTGTAATACCTTTGGTCAACCACTCAAACGGTTCAAATTTTTCTGTTACTGCATTCATCCCTATTCCCCTAAATCTCTTTAATCTCTAAACCATGAACCGATTTCATTAAGTGCTTTTTCAAACGGTAAACTGGCAAGCTCCGCGTCATTTTGCTTTTAACATCCTCAACAACCATCTGCCCCTTTTCCTGATAAACAAAATCTGCGACATACTTGATTGCTGGTTTGCGTCTTGGCTCACTTTCAAACTTGACCGACTCAGCCAAAATGAACGCCTTTTGCAGTTCCAGATCCTTAATCTCCCCTGCACGCTCTAACAGCGACAAATCCCGATAACGCCTTGCTTCTTTTTGACTATCGAAAGTGATGCCATTAAGCATCACCTTCTTGTTGTTGTATTTAGTCATTGGCACCTCGCAGGGCTTTTAATTCATCGCTCAATTTTTCATTTTTTGCTGTTAAGCGCATAATTTGAAGACAGTCTTTTGCTTGAAGCCCTTTAATCCGCTTATATTCAAATTCAGCATGAGTCAGTCGCAATGATTTCTGAGTAAGTTCCCTTGCTAACTGACATCGACGCTTACGATGTTCATCTTTCAAATAAACCGCATCATCCAACTCCTTCTTCACCTCGATATAACAAGCCTCCATGTTGTTGAGTTGGGCTTTTAGGTTGTCGATGATGGCTTGTTGCTTTTGCTCCCGATTCAACCAAGCCCACCAAGCAAAACTTCGCTCATATTGACCACCACCTGCACGCTGGTATTGACCTTCGTTTTCCCACCATTGATCGAATTCATTCGCCCAAATCGCCTGCTGATCTAGCTCGGCTTGTGTGTATGGCTTCACGTCCTTAATTTCACTCATCTCTCAATCACCTTTGTAGTCGGCGCTATATGATTAGCAATGTCACTTACATAGTCGGTTTGGTCGTGGTCTGCTATTGCGGCGCGGAGGTTATCAAGAGGAATTGCAAACTTATAATCACAACCCAACTCATCTAAAGTCGAATAATCAGAATCAAACCAGTCTTTTTCTTCAGCACGCCAAACAGATCCAAATTCCAAAGAAAAGTAGGCATTACCCCAATCTCCAATTGCATAATGGTCTGCTGTCTTATCAGGCGCACCCGCCACAATTTCCCGCATTTGTTCGATTGTTAGATTCATAACTTCACCCCAAATAGTTGTTTTGCTTTATCCGTTGGCAAGAAGCCTTGAAGGGAGTTTCTTTTCCCATCTCCGAGCACATAACCGAGTTTTTCTAAAGAATTTACGTATCGCTGCACAGTTCGATAACTCGTATTGGTCACAACGTTATCAAGCACATCTTGCACATAAGTCGCCTTACCTCTGAATGCGATAAACAGCAGAATATCCATCGTTGTTTCAAACATGTGTCCGTGTGATTGGCTTATGCTCATGCTGCCACCTGCTTTGCTTTCTTTTTTCTACGCTCGCTCATGTAAATTCGACATGCTTCACGAGTCTCTGGTGTTCTGATTCCATGACGATAGGCTGAACGCAGAGCCATGACTTCCACCCAATCCACGGTTTTATTGTCATGCTGATCCTTCACACCCCACCTCCTACACGTTGATCGGCCCAATTACACTCAACGATCACCAAGCCATCATGTTGAAACCGCGACCAAAGACGATCACCCAAATCCTTTTGCAACTCAGCCATGGTCATGTTTGAAATCAACATGGTTGGCTTAGCAGCGTCATAACGCGCATATAAAACTTTGTGTACAAGCTGCAATCGATTTTCGTGACGGTCATGCAAGCCGTATTCATCAAGAATTAACAGGTCATATTCGGTGAATCGGTGAATTGCATTTGATTCATTGTCATCAGCTTTTTTCCATGCGTTGGCAATTTCGTTACCCATATCTTCAGACGTGATGTAACGTGCATATTTGCGTGATTCCAAGATGTTCCGAGCTACAGCGCATGCCAGATGTGTTTTGCCTGTGCCAGTACGGCCAACCATGATCAAATTGCGGTTAACGCCTTGCTTGAAGTCCTTTGTGAATGCTGTGCAGTGTTGCTTGGCGTTTTGCTGACCAATGTTTTTTACGATGTAATCTTTGAAGCCGCTATTCGCATGACGAGCTGGTAATTTAGCCCCCTCAAAATGCTTTTCGCGAACCATGCGATTTACTTCAACCTCGTGATCTTTGTGAGCTTTGTTTAAAATCTCTGAAGCACATTGCTTGCAAATTGCTGTTTGCCCAATTCGAACTTTTTGAACCTTGTGAGCTTCACAAAACTCAGTGCTCATATGAATTTTTGTATTCAGGATTGATGCGTTCATACCAAATCCTCCAATTCAACGTTGTCACTGGCAGGTGCGTACTGTTGAACTTCACCCCAAGCATCATTTACGTTTCGAGAATTTTGTTTTTCAGTGGTATGGTTTTTCGTTTTTGTTGCTTCACGTTCAGCTTTGGCCAATTGTTTTTCAAATTCCTGAAAAATCCACTGTGCAAACTTCCGAAGTTTTTGGTTATCAGTGAGCTGGTGATTGTTTTCATGGTGAGTATTAAAATTCCCAAGATGGAATTGAAAATCTTCCATGCCTAGGATTTCACAAACTCGTTGAGAATATTTTGTGGTTCTCAAGGCAATCGCCAGTTGCTCAAGATCTGGTTTCCAGTGATCGCTTTCTGAAAAATCTTCTTGCGCGTTTGTGTGTGTATTCTCTTGGTTTATGGTTAATGGTTCTTGGTTCTTGGTTAAGGTTTCTTGTGGGATGCCAAAATTAACCGACTGGGTTTCTTTATCATTCATTTGAAAACCGTTTGGGTTTTCTTTGGCTTGCTTTTTAGGTCTGCCACCATTCCCACCATTCTTGCGATTGGTTTCTGCTTTAGCGTGATACGCTTTTACTTCGCTTTCACAACGGTTATGAACCCAACCGTTTTCGGTTTCCACAAAGAACTCAATAAGAATGTCGCGTACTGCATTCTTTTCATCTTTAGTACGTGCTAGCGCCATGCGAAAAAGCTCACGCTCATTGAGCGGTAAAGGTTTTTCGTTCAGGTAATACGTATCTAAAAGCCAATTGTAGACACCATGTTCGAGCAAACTTAAATGAGCTGTAGCTGAGCGATAGTCACCAATGTTCTTTTTGTAGTAGTGCATTAGGCAACACTCCGCTCAAGTTTAAGGTTCACACCGAGTTGATCGCATTCATCTTTAAGCTCTGAAAGCATGTCACCCAAACCAAACAGGTCTAAACGATTCGCAAGGTTTTGCAGAAATAAGCGTTTTGCTACTTCTATGTCTTCTGTTGAATCGTACGTTGCACACTCATGGGTTTCACATTCAGCACATTCAAACTCATAGCCGTTATCAACCAGCTCATCTGCTATTTGATTCAATTCAGATTGACTTGCTTTCCAGATAAAGTCTGATACATCGCTAATATCTATGTTCATGACACCTCTCCCATTGCCATTTCCACAGCCGTTAAGCGGCGTTTAGCGCATAATTCAGCTACGTTTGCATGACGCACTAAATGGCTCAGCGCAAAGTTATGATTTCCATCCAATAACACACCATCACCTTGGACTTTATGTACAGTCATTAGATGGCCTGGTTTGATGGGGTCTGTGAAGACCACGATGTCGCCATTAAGAAACCCATCGTTTGCCATGTCATTGTTTTGTGGTATATTTGATTTCATATTCATTTGTGATTTCCCTCATAAATTGAATTGGAAGCCTGATGTTCGAGATCAGGCTTTTTTATTGCTCGACGCATTTGTTTATTTGCATTTCGAGCTCTGCCAAAATTTCGTGCAGCATGTGAATGACCTTTGACATATCAATTGCTTCGCCACGCGTAATTCGACCGTCTGCCATCATTTCTTTGAATAGCGTGTAGATATCCCCGCCGCCCATTCCAAAACTCAGAACTAAATCCGTCAGCGCTGTATCTCGACATTCGGGAATATTCGGCAAGTTAATGGCCACTTTTCCGTGATGAGCATTCAGTCTTTGCAGAATTCGGTAATCCCCTGTCAGCTCCATAAGTTTAGAAGCCTCAAGCAAGGTGATGTGGTGTGTTTCCGTATTGGGATTCACTTTACTGTTCAGTACCGCTGGGCTTTTGATGCCCATTCGTGGCGCTAATGCATTCGCTCCACCTTGGTAGTCGTGAACTGTGTTGTAAGCAGCATCCAATATGTTCATATCGGTGTCCTTTGAACGTGGTTATTGGAGGGCTGGGTTATTACTATTTTTAGTAGAACGAATGAAGGTCCAATTAATGTCTGGGCGCAATTACTCAGCTTTAACTTTAGATTTAGTTAATTCTTCGATTGGCAAACAACGTTCTTCAGGAATTTTATTGAAATTCCATTTACTTAGAGCCCAAGGTGTTATGCCTAATCCACGGGCTAATGCAGACTTATTGCCAGCAATTTTTATCGCTTTTTCTAAAGCATCTTTTGGAGTTGACATAATGCACTCATTAAAACTACTTAAAGTAGAAGATAATATACTACCTAAAATAGAATTGGTGCAACTAAAAATACGAGGTAAACTTCTACCATTGGTAGAAAATGGAAAGAAATCCAAAGTGCAGACAGCAAAATATCTTGAATTTGCATCAAGACTTAAAGGCCTTATGGATAAGGAAGGATCTCCTATTACAACTGTTAATCAGTTGAAAGATGCTATTGATGTAACGTATGAGATGGCTCGTAGATATACGCTTGGTATTGCAAAGCCGCGTGAAGAAAAAATGCAGATTCTTGCTGATAAATTTAACGTTGATATTAGTTATCTAGATCATGGCACTGGTTTAGAACCAAATGTAACGAATCCTTTTCCAGTTGCAGGTCGATTAGTACCAGTTATTTCATGGGTACAAGCCGGTGCATGGACTACTGTTGATTCCGTACCCGCAGGTACACAGTTTGAAGAATGGTTACCGCCAAATCCTAAATGCGGAAAGAATGGCTATGGTTTGGAAGTGGTTGGTGAGTCAATGCTCCCCGACTTTAGGCCTGGCGATAAGATTTATGTAAATCCTGACTTTCAAATAACGGATTTAAAAACAGGTGATTTAGTTATTGTTTCTTGCCAAGGCGATAGTGAAGCGACTTTTAAGAAGCTTATTGTCGAGAGCGGAAATATGTATTTGCAGCCTTTGAACCCTGACTGGCCAGAGAAAACCATTGCTTTAGAGGATGGTTGTAAGTTGGTTGGTAAGGTTGTTGGATTGTATCGGGATGTTTAAAAGGTAAGTCACCGGTGATTAGTAAGTAATCAATTAATGAATCGCTACATGCTGCTCAGGTAAAGCGGTTAGGATGTATAAAAGGTTGTAAAGAAAGTCAGTGGTGACTAAAAAGCCGCTATATGTGGCTTGAGTAGTTTTGTGAGTTGTATTGTAATTTTTAATTTTAATTAGGGGGGGTAAGATGTCTTATTCATTTGAAGAAAAGCAGGCATATATTCAAGGTGTCGTGAGATTTTATAAAAATAGAGGCTATACACTACGAGGTAGTATTAATACTATTTTTAAAAATAGCGGATTATTAAATACAAAAAGTTCGTGGGAGGACACCTATAAACTGATTTCTGAACTTTCAGATAGTGTCATTAATAACGAAATTCTAGACAAAATTATTGAGGCATTCAATACAGATGTTTTTTCTACAATTTTATTTAGAGATAAGTTTTTAACTATTTATGAGAATCCTAAAAACTATAATGATATTTTTCCAAAATCAATCAATACTCCTTAGAGTTTGATGGGGATTATTCACAAATTTTAGATAATTCTTTAGAATTTGAGTTTATAAAAACACAAATTGGTAACTTGATTTTTTATACATTTAAATCTATACGCTCGTTATCAACAAAAGTTGATTTGGGAGTGGTTGCACTAAAACAAGATTATTTGGATGAGGAATATGATAGGGTTTTCGCCTTTAAAACAGTTGATTTGCCATGTTTTAATTCAATAATTTTTGATACTGATAAAAAAAATATTATTATATCTGCAGATTTAGCCAATCAATTTCAAGATGAAAATTTAAGGGCAGAGATTGCTAGACTTATTAATTTAATTAGACAAATAACTGGTATGGGTCATACCATAGAAGATACTGGTATCAACCTTTTCCCTTGCGTACCTAAATTGTATTCAGAGCAATCTGGAGTGATTAAAGAATTAGCATTTAAAACTGATGATGGTGTAGCTCATCGGGAAATAGCACGCGGAGGAATAGATGATGTGCGTGAGGGCGATTACCATACTGCCGGTGCTGCATCAACTAGTATACAACCGTATGATATTAAAAAAACTTATGGTGGTAAAAAGTTCAATGATAAAAAGGATTTGTTACTGAAAGGTAGCTGGTATATCTTAAGTTTACCAACTCCTGTATTAACTAATGTCACCATAACAGTAAACTCTGCTAAGGATATGAATGATATGGTCGATAAATTAATTGCTTTTTCTAAATAAGTTAAAGCTTATGAATAATAATTTATTAAATCAAAAATATCTTTCGCGCTTGCGCGAAAGATGTTTTATGGATTTTGAAGACAGGCTTTCAGTTCTTACATATGAAAGCTCAACTCAAATTTTTCATTTTTTAGCTAAATCATCTAACCCTGCAAACTTAAAGCATCTTACTTTTTCGCGGTTGAAAGAACTTACAACAGTTCCTTTGGAGGTATCGCCTAATTTCTTTAAATTAGTTTTGGCGATCTTAACTGACGAAAGAGTAAATATTCTAGTAGAAATATTTGAGGCGCATGACTTCGAGTCTGATGAAAGCATTATATTAAGTTTTGATGAGATTACTGATTTTATTATCGAAAATAAATTTATTAATCCTTTTACTGAAGAAGTAATTAGTGAATCTGAATTCTCTAATATGGTAACTACATTTTTTTCGATTTCGGAAGAACTCTCAGGAGATCTTAATGTCTTAAGTTATTGAAAGATTTGATATTTCCAATCATTTTGAAAGAAGCATTTTATTAAGAAAACGGGCAAGAATTAAGCGTGATTATGAAGCTTACATAGAACAATTCTATATTGATCTTGAATACCAAATAAGCGAACTTGAACTACAATGCAATCAACTACACGATAAAGGTGAAGATCTTATTACTACTTTCATTGTAGGTGGATTAAGAAGCAGTGGTTATCCAGTCACCCATGATGGCAATAGTAACGGTCATGTAGATATAAATTTAAATGATCCTCCTTTCACATGGTTTGGTGAATGCAAACTTCAAAAAGGTAATGAAAATACATTAGGTGGTTTTCAACAGCTAACATCTCGATATAGTAGAGGAAATGATAATGGGTATCGAGGAGGTATTATTATTTATCACCAGAATACACAAAAAAAAGCTCTAACATCCATTTCTGAATGGAGGGAGTTTTTAAGCGGTGATCCAGAAAAAATTGGTATTCAATGTGAAGATATACCTCATCGAAAGTTGTATTTTGATACGTCACATCAACATGAAGATTCTGGATATCCATATCAAATTAGGCATTTTTGGATTAAGTTGACTTATACCCCCAAACAATAAACCTTTTTAAACCCACCTTGCGTGGGTTTTCTTTTATCACGTGCCCTACTAGACTAGCCACAACTTAGAAGAATTTGAACCTATGGAAACCATCTCATTTTTATGTTTAATCACTTTTGGAATTTTTGGCTGCTATGAGCCTGAGCATCCAGATCCTGAGCGTGAACAATTACTACTGGAGTATAAAGAACTTGATTCAAAGTTTATGTGGTATCAAGCTCAATTGGTGGGTCCCGCAACAGAAAATGAGCTTCGTAAGCAAATTATTTGTAGTGACTTCCCTACTGCATATGAACAAGAATACAAACCTTTAATGATCAAGCTTGAGGGTACTCATGAAACAGACCATTCTAAAGATCTAATGAATGCTTTCAACTCATACAAATCGAAATATAACATTCAATGTAACTAAGGTTTAGAAGTTAACGTCTGTTGGGCATTTCCGGCATCAGTTTTTTCTATCTTAGGATAAAGATCGCGTTCTGCAGCGTCTAGTCTTGCTTTGGCATCAGCGATAACTTTTGCATAATACGCATCAGATGATCTTGCTTTAACTGCATCACAATTTATTTTTTTCTGGCAATTGTCGTATTCTTGTTTGGCTATGCTTGCTCTTTTCATAACATCATCATAATGCTTAACAGCCTCATACCATCTAACTTGCACATTTTCATCAAAAGTTGATTGGTCAGCATTCGCATGACACGTCATCACTGTTGCACAGCCAATCATGATTAAAGAGTAGAATTTGAACATTTAAATACTCATATTTTTATTAGGAGAAGTGAGAGCTTAGCATAACTACATCCAACCCACCTCATGTGGGTTTTCTTTTGCTTAACATAAAGCAAAACTATTAAAAGTAGAAAATAATTCTACAAAGTATTGACAATATTTCTACTTAAAGTAGTATTTATCTCATCAGACAACAAAAAAGCACATCGACTCTTCTACCTTCCGATGTGCTTTGCAAACTGCGAGATAAGTATGAACAAAACCTTAACCCCTTTCAATAGCCTCAAGGTAACACTTGTCGCTGCAACCGTAACAATCGGTGTTTTAGCGTGTGCCTATAAGCCTGCTTTAAGTAACACTCAGGTAATTCACAAAAACATTCCTGAAGTTACTACCGTCGCTGCAATGGAACTCACTTCTAAAAACTCAGGTAATGCAGTTATCCGTCTAGATAACTTCACCCTAGACGTAAGCTTTGACTTTGAACCATTTGAAGACAGCTACGGCGTACCCGGTAGTGAATTTGATACTGCTGAAATTACCCAGCTCTCCGTAGATCACATCACCGATGAATACGGCAACCCTTTCCCCGACTTCACGGACTACAACGACCACCGCAACATCAATGAAATGTTGGTGCAGCACATGATTAAAAATCGTTTGTTGGGAGAAGTGTGATGAATGCCTTACAACAAATCCAGTTAGAACTGAAAGCGCCAAAAAGTAAGTACAACAATTTCGGTAAATTTCACTACCGTAGCTGCGAGGATATCCTTGAAGCTGTTAAACCACTACTCCAGGCCACAAACTCCACCTTAATTATCACTGATGAAGTTCAGCAAGTTGGTCCAGTTGTGGTGGTTACTGCAAAAGTAGTTTTTACTGATGCTGAGGGTAAAGAAACTGTTGTCACGGCACATGCTGGTGTGGAAATTGAAAAGAAAGGAATGGATGTAGCACAGGCGTTTGGTACCTCAAGTTCGTATGCAAGGAAATATGCGCTTAATGGCATGTTCCTAATTGACGACACAAAAGACTATGACACTGATGAATATCATAACCAAGTAAACCAGCAGTCCAACCGAGGCCAATCCAATCAAGGTCAGCAGCGTCAATCAGCTCCGGTAAACACTGCACAGCAAAAGCCGTTAGATCAGCGCTATCAAGATGCGTTGGTATCTATTCGAAATGCGAAGAAGCCTGAAACTTTAGATAAAGCTATTAACACCTTTGGTAATACTAAATTCAACAATCAAATTCGTCAGGCTTGTCGTGCTCGTGCGGATCAGATGGGTTGGTCGGAAGCGCCTCCACAGCAAAATAATCATCAACAGCAAAGT
Source organism: Acinetobacter sp. YH12231 (assembly GCF_013417755.1). Classification (NCBI taxonomy): domain Bacteria; kingdom Pseudomonadati; phylum Pseudomonadota; class Gammaproteobacteria; order Moraxellales; family Moraxellaceae; genus Acinetobacter; species Acinetobacter sp. YH12231. The sequence goes on along the minus strand of NZ_VPDJ01000010.1, from coordinate 5,181 downwards.
AATGTTCGACATTAAGGGAGTGAACTAAAAATGAATAATATTATTACAAGCTCTCTCGCATACGAAGCTCTAATGGCTGGGAAACATGTTATGTGTCGCCCTGTTGGAGACATGCTAGATTTTAATGATTTGGATCAATTTCCAGCGACAATTTTTGCTAAAGAGGGTTATGAGTTTTGCATCAAAATTGAAACTATAGAAGTTGCAGGCATCACCTTTACTAAACATCTTAAGCTAGATGAAGTTCAGGTTGGTGATGATATTTTTGTTGTCCAGGCCAGCGGTGAAATTCATCACTATAAATATGTGGTATGCCATGAAATTTTGAATCAATCGATTGCTCGAGGTTTTGCCCAGCGTGATTTGGAAAATGCAAAGTTACAAGCCGAAGCTTTTTGTAAGCTATTTGATCGTGTATATCGTGCATCGAATGTTATTGAGATACCGGAGCAATCTAAAAAACGCACACGTAAATCTAAAATTGATGAGTCGGATAAGGTTCAAAATTCAACTTCAAATGATGTGGAAGCAAAGACATTCGAACAATCTGCAGTTGAAGAAATTGAAACACATCCAGTGAAACTGGTTGAAAAGTTCACTATGCAAATTAATGCATGTACCACCAACGAAGCAGTCTTGGCATTACGTCCGGTGTTTATGGCAAATGGTCATTTAGAACGTGAACACACTCAGCACTTATGTAAGTTAACTGAGGACAAGCTGCTTGAACTAGATCCTGAGCAATATACACCTAAGCCAGAACATACCGCTCATAACTTGAGTGTAGAAGAACTCAAGCGTTTGCAAGTTGAGGCTGAAAAGTTAGTAGCAGATAAAAAGTTAGCTAGTGAATCAATAGATGATGAATATCAAAATCTTTTGAAAGATTTAATAACCAGTGCAACAAATGCTCAAACACCTAAAGAAGCCACCGCCCTTACCGGCTATACACGCAACTGGACAGAAGTACAGCGTAAACCATTGTTGGATGCTATTCATAAGCGCCTACGTGAGCTTGCACCTGCAGAAGCTGAAATTAAAACTCCCCCTTCACTGATGGTTCAGATTCAGAATGCACCAGACTTAACTGCATTGGATGCCTTGGAAATTGATGTTTCCGCGCGTAGTCCTGAAATACAACCTAAGTTAATGGACTACGTTAAAAAGCGTCGCTTCGAGCTTGAGAGTCAAGCAAGTGAGGTGAGTTCATGATTTGTCCTAAATCATTAGTCCCGGCCTTCACAATGTTTTTAGCAAGTGATGGATATCAATGCGTAATTAATAAAATTGTTGGTGAAGCTGTTTTCACTAAAGCAAATAAACCTGGTTTGAAGATTGATAATGCGGGAAACATGAATGGTGCTGCTCAAAAGCGTTATGAGCTTTTTCTTAAATTATGGCTAAAGAATGGCAAAGAATTTATTCTTCGCCTTCAAGCCCAGGCCCTTATTTTAAAGGTGGCGTGATGGATCCCAACGGCAAAGATACAGATATAGGACATGAAAGTATTTCTGAGGATTTTCTTGAATCAGTGAAACAAATTTTAAAGGAGGTGTCTTGATGGAAATTGATCGTCGAGTTCGGGCTAATGATTTTATGAAACTTCTCTCTGTTGGGAAAACTAAGTTCTATAGAATGTTAAAGCAAGGAGAGCTTCCCGAGCCAATCCGTTTAAGCGAAAAAGATGTTTTTTGGCACGAATCTCAAGTGAAGAAAGAAGTCGAAAAATACAAACAAGAATCTGATAATATAGCCTGCACTTAGCAGGCTTTATATTTTGTGCCTAATTTAAGTTGAAGTTCTTAAAACGGGTAACGTTGCGGGTAACAAAAAAACATTAAACAAAATATTAGTATAAATTTCTTAGGGATACGCTTGATATGCTTCTCATGATCGACAATTATGACTCTTTTACCTACAACATCGTCCAATATTTTGGCGAGTTAAATCAGGAAGTAAAAGTTGTACGTAACGATGCCGTGACATTGGAAGATATCGAGCGATGGCAACCGAAGTATTTAGTCATTGGTCCTGGCCCTTGTTCGCCAAGTGAAGCAGGTATTTCAATTCCTGCGATTCAACACTTTGCGGGAAAAATTCCTTTACTGGGTGTGTGTTTAGGCCACCAAGCCATAGGACAAGCTTTTGGCGGCGATATTATTCGCGCTAAAAAAGTGATGCACGGTCGTTTATCTGACATGTATCACAGCGATCAAGGTATTTTCAGCAACCTCCCTTCTCCATTTTCCGCAACGCGTTATCACTCTTTGGTGATTGATCAAGCGACTTTGCCTGAATGTTTAGAAGTGACCTGCTGGACCAATGAAGAAGATGGCACGATGGAAGAAATCATGGGCGTTAAACATAAGACATTGCCTGTCGAAGGCGTGCAGTTTCACCCTGAATCAATTCTTAGTGAACATGGTCATCAAATCTTTAAAAACTTCTTAGAAATTTACGCTTAATCGAGTGCAAAAAATATTATGAATATTCAACAAGCTTTAAATAACATCACGAAAAATATTGAACTCACTCAACCTCAAATGGAAGAAGTGATGCGTACCATCATGCAAGGTGAAGCGACCGATGCGCAAATTGGCGCACTTATGATGGGCTTACGCCAAAAAGGTGAAAGTATTGATGAAATCACTGCCGCAGCACGTGTAATGCGTGAATTTGCGATCAAAATCGATGTCAGTGATCTGCCACATTTGGTGGATATCGTTGGTACAGGTGGTGATGGTCAAAACTTATTTAACGTCTCTACTGCGTCTAGTTTTGTCATTGCAGCAGCAGGCGCAACCATTGCCAAACATGGCGGTCGTGGTGTTTCATCAAAATCAGGATCTTCTGATCTTTTAGAACAGGCAGGAATTAACCTTGACCTGAACATGCAGCAAACTGAACGCTGTATTCGTGAAATGCGCGTGGGTTTCCTCTTTGCACCTAATCATCATAAAGCCATGAAATATGCTGCTGGTCCACGTAAAGAATTGGGCTTCCGTAGTATTTTCAACCTACTTGGCCCGCTTACGAATCCGGCCGGCGTAAAACGTTTTGTGATTGGTGTTTTCTCTACAGAATTATGTCGTCCTATGGCTGAAGTTTTAAAACAACTCGGTGCAGAACATGTCTTGGTGGTGCATTCAAAAGACGGTTTAGATGAAATTAGCCTTGCATCAAGTACTTATGTTGCTGAACTCAAGGATGGCGAAGTCACTGAATGGGAAATTCAGCCGGAAGCTGTAGATATAGAGTCGCAAACCTTAACAGGTCTATCTGTAGATAGTGCTGCGGAAAGTCTAAAATTGATCAAAGATGCTTTAGGTAAAAACAAATCTGCACTCGGTGATAAAGCCGCGAATATGATTGCCCTAAATGCAGGTGCCGGTATCTATGTTTCAGGCTTAACCAATAGCTATAAACAAGGTGTTGCATTAGCACATGACATTATTTATGGCGGTCAAGCACTAGAGAAAATGGGCATTTTGTCTGAATTTACGAAAACTTTAAAAGAATACGAAGCTTAAGATTAGGACTCAAATCATGGTAGATATCGCCAATACAATTTTAGGTAAAATTGTTGACCGTAAAAAAGAAGAATTTGCAGCCCGTCTTAAACAACGTAGCTATAAAGATGTCGAAGAGCTAGCTCAAGCAGCTACACCCATTCGAGGTTTTGCACAAAACCTCGGCTCTAAACGTCCGGGGGTGATTGCTGAAATTAAAAAGGCATCACCATCGAAAGGCATTATTCGTGAAAACTTTAACCCTGCTGAAATTGCGCAGCAGTATCAAGATGCTGGTGCGGCATGTTTGTCTGTTTTAACTGATGTCGACTTTTTCCAAGGTGCCGATGAAAACATTCAGATTGCACGTACGAACTGTGACTTACCTGCGCTACGTAAAGATTTTTTAATTGATCCTTATGGCGTAATTGAAGCACGCGCTTTACATGCGGACTGTATTTTATTAATCGTGGCTTGTTTGTCTGATCAACAACTCGAAGAAATGTCGAAAACTGCTTTTGAGCACAATCTCGACGTGTTGGTTGAAATACATGACGAAGAAGAACTTGAGCGTGCAATGCGTCTTTCTGACAACTGTCTACTTGGCGTCAATAACCGCAATCTAAAAACTTTTGATGTTGACCTCAATACATCATTACGTTTGAAGAAGTTACTTGAGCCTTCTCGCCTACTTGTAACAGAAAGCGGTATTGCAACACCTACTGATGTAGCCATGATGCAAGAACATGACATTCATGCCTTCTTGGTCGGTGAAAGTTTTATGAAGCAACCACGCCCTGATCAGGCTTTTAAAGAGCTGTTTGGTGTGCCTGATAAAATATAAATGAAATATGTAGGGTGAGTTCGCTCACCCTTTTTCTCTTTTGCATCCATATTAAAAAAATTACACATCCTTTTTATAATTTTATTCAATTGAGAATTAAAAATAATGAAGTCGATTATTTCTTCTACTCTTCTATTCATTTCATTAATCTTGGTTTCACTACACCAGTTAAGTTGGGCAAAAAATATAACTCTGTATACAGGCTCACCGTATCTTATTGACCAAAATCATATCCTCTACTTTAATATTTCCACTATGCCCGAAGGCATCATTGCTGCGCAGATTGACCTAAATCAAATTTTTCCAAATATAAATACTAACGTGCTAAAGGGCAAAAATTATGATTTCAATAAGAATCAAATTGAAATCGTTAGTTATCAAGGCTTACCAATAGTCATTAATTACTCAATCAATACTAAAAACAAGAATATTGAAAATTCAACCTATTATTCTATTTCTAAAGAACATAAAAATTCTTTATCAAAACCAATCAATATTAAATCTCACCCTATTTCCATGGAAAAATTAAATTATTTTGAACAGATTTTTTATAAAGATAACCCTCATTTATTGAAAAAGAATTTAGCTGATGAGCCATATTTAATAAATCTATTCATGTTCCATGCAGCAATAAATGATTTTGATGATATGAATGATTTTTTCCAAAATGCGATAAAGAACCTGACACAGAAAAATGATATTAGATCTCTTTCATAAATCAAAAAACGATCTTCTTTTTGGTTAATATTTGCACTCCGGATTTCTTAGCATTCGTGCATAATCTGCGGATGAAATACATCGATTCAAACAAGCTTTCTGATCCTCAGT